>DGUF01000072.1 GCA_002394525.1 Lachnospiraceae bacterium UBA4317
GCGTTTTGCGCACGCTCTTTGCGCAAAACCCGAGTTTAACGGCGCGAACACACTTGTGAAGCAAGTGTGTTGCGCACAGCAAAGCGTATTGACAATGCGCAGCTTTTTACAATGCTCGCATTGTTATCGCCGCGCACAACGTTACATGTGCACGCCCTTCGAAGGGGCGTGTACAGTAACGGCTCCAGGGCTCGCTCCGGGGCGGCCGCAGGGCTCCGCTTGTATTCCCTGTCCGTCACTGTTAAAATATTTGTATACAGAACTTTGCAGGGCGGTTTTTTGATCGGCCTGTGGAAGGCTTTAAGCATTTACTCTATACTTATTTGCGGACGGTTTAAGACTTATTTATGGACGGTTTAATACTTATTTTTGTACGGCTTACACGTTCATGGTTATTTCAGCAGTTGTTTTTTTCAGCGAGGAGGTGAGCAGTATGTTTTCAGTCAGAGGCATTAAATTCAAGTATTTCGCGATGATCATGGCAGTGATCTGTATCATTGCCGGCGTTTATCTGACCTTTTTTAGCAATGCGGGTTATGCGAAGACCACGGGGACGATCCTGTCCATCGTGGAGGAGCCGGGGGTGACATCGGACGATGACTCGGACTATGTCGTGACGGTGGGGTATGATGTCGACGGGACGCATTATGAGTCGACGCTGGACACCTACAGTCCCAATTATAAGGAGGGAAAGACGGTCGATGTTCTTTATGATCCGAAGGATCCTTCCGTCGCGCATGGCCAGAGCCGGGGCATGGGCATTTATGCTCTGGTGGTCGGCGTGGGCATCCTGGTCATTTCGGCGCTTTCCGGAATCCGGACCCGGTCTGCCCTGGAAAAGATAGAGAAGCAGAGAGGGGCTGCCGGGGCAAAGGGGGCATCTTCTGCATCGTCGTCTGCTGCGGGCGCCGGGCAGGCCGCCGGGGCAAAGGGCTCTGCCGGCGGGGGAGCTGCACAGGCCGGAGGGCAGGCGTCTGCCGCCGGCGGGAAATCTTCGTCCTCCGCGGCCGCACCGCTGGCTGTCTCTGATGAGGGCGAGGAGCGCAAACTCTATTTCCTGACCGACACGGGGACGCCCAAGTACGGCCACCGCATCGAGGACAGGAACCGCAGGGTGCTCTATGAGGCCAAAATGACCAAGTTCTCGCTGCTCGGTCCCCACAGCTTCGATTTTATCGACCATGAACATGGCACGACGACGCCTCATCTGGTGGGCCACGAGGAGGAGACGGACTGGGGCAATTCCCTGCTTTTGGACAACCATTACACCTTTGACTTTGACGGAAAGGATATCTGGAAATATCTCAAGGAGAACGGCATCGGCGTCAGGACCGAGCGCGTGGAGGGCACCATCATGCCCCGCTACCGCGTATCGCGCGGGGACAGGGAGATCGCGGTCATTGAGTGCTCCAGCTATTACGTCCACGAGGAGGACGCAGACCAGCACAGCGTGGCCAGCAAGATGCCGGTACCGGGCTTCTACCGCATCTGGACCCGCCAGGAAAATCTCGAGACAGTCTTCGTGACAGCAGTGGCCTTCGCCCGCAGCGGCGCTCTCAACGACGAGGGCGGCACCTACGGAAAGATCCTGAGAGACAAGATCCAGGATAGTTTCGGAAAGGAATGAGGAGAATCGGGAGAAGCAGGGCCTGATCCGCGGTGAGCCGGGGGATGAACGGGTCCAGATCCGCGGTGAGCCGGGGGATGAGTGAGTCCTCTGGCGCATGCCCCGGCTCATCCGCAAAGGGAGAATTTGATTGAGTATGACGGAACACACAGACATGATCGCGAATTATCATGCCCATACCTGGCGCTGCAACCATGCCTACGGGATCGAGCGGCAGTATGTGGAGGCGGCGATTGAAAAGGGGCTGCGGATTCTGGGCTTTTCCGACCACACGCCCTATCCTTTTCCGGATGGCTATGTGGGGAAGGAAAAGATGCTGCCCTCGCAGCTGGAGGACTATGTGGACACGGTGCTGCGCCTGCGCGATGAGTACCGGGGCCAGATTGAGATCCGGCTGGGCCTGGAGGCGGAGTATTATCCGGCGCTCTGGGAGGCTTATCTGCGGCTGATCGAGCCCTACCCGATCGAATACCTCCTGCTGGGCCAGCATTATATCCGCAATGAGTATGAGAAGGGGCGTGTTTACAACGGCGTGCCCGGGCACGGGGAGGACGACCTGCGCGCGTATTGCAGTCAGTGCAGGGAGGCACTGGAGACCGGCCGGTTTCTCTATTTTGCCCACCCGGACCTGATCAATTACTGCAGAGATCCTGCCCTCTATGAGACGGAGATGCGGGCACTCTGCCGCTTTTGCAGGGAGCGTGGCATCCCGCTGGAGTTCAACCTCCTGGGCGTGCGCGAGGACAGAAATTATCCCTGTGAGGCCTTCTGGAGGATCGCGGCGCAGGAAGGAAACCTGGTCGTCTATGGGTCCGATGCCCACTGGCCGGACCATGTCCTGTCACCGGAGGTCGTGCGCAAGGCGGACGGCATGCTGGACCGGTTCGGGATCCCGCGCAGCCGCCTGCTGCGGACGCTCAAGATCTGATCATACAGCGAAAAAGGGACGGTCCCTTCCGGCTCGGTCATGAGTCGGGAGGAATCGTCCCTTTTTTTAACTTTTAACTTTTGATTTTTGGCTATTGGGCTTGCGCCGGAAAGGACGGTCCTCATTGTCACGTTTGTGCGCCGGAAAGGACCGTCCCTTTTGTCACGTTTGTGCCAGAAGGGACGGTCTCTTTCGTTACGCCGGGGTCATTGAAAATCGTTAAAATTGACACTGCTGGCCTTGCTGGCACTGCCGGAGCGTTTGAGCTTCAGGTAGAGGGCTGCATCGGCGTTGTTTTTGTAGGGGCGTGTCCAGAAGATGTCGACCAGGCCGAATGTAATGACGCCCAGAAGGAACCAGCCGATGAAGGAGAGGTCGTATACGAAGGTGTCCCACTTGTTGCCTTCCATCATTTTCTGGGATCTGCTGAGGACATCCTCGGGAGCAAGGCCGGGTTCATCTGTCAGGATGTAAGGGACCATTCTGTAGGAGTAGGCCTTGACGATGCCGGGGATGATCAGGAGCAGGGCCCAGAGGAAGATCTGGAGGTCCGCCAGGAACAGGGTCAGGAAGGTCCTTCCATACTGGGAGAAGCCTGTCAGGATCGTGTCGATCCTTGCGCCAGGGTATGCCGCGTTTTCCTTAAAGAATTTGTAGCAGCCGACCTTGAGCGGGTTGAAGAGGAAGATGCGGAGCAGGAGGCAGACGATCAGGATGATGATCGCGGCTCCGCCCGCTGCTATCACTGCTTCAACCGGGATGTTCTGGAGGGCTTCGACCGGGAATTCGGCCGGGGCTTCGGGTTCCGGTATATCCGTCTGGCTTCGCATGGAGTAGGTCATTCCGGTGCCGAGAAGGGCGAGCAGGAAGGATACCAGCACGCTTTTCCAGTAGTTTGCTTTACATGCGGCTCTGCCGCGTCCTTTTATTTCATTTCTTGTCCACATATTTTTATCCTCCTTTTATTCTTTAGCGCGCAGGTCTTACGGCTTCCGCCGCGGGGCAGGCGCGCAAGACCCGCGAACGAGTCTTGAACGGATCGGGGATTCGTTCTTTGTCTTTACGGAATGATTTTAGCGCAGGCACGGTCACAGCAGTGTCACACCTGAACCGTTTGATTAATCCGGCCTTTCCTCTGCACCTGGAAGGA
The DNA here is from genome assembly GCA_002394525.1 of Lachnospiraceae bacterium UBA4317. The sequence goes on from DGUF01000072.1 coordinate 3,706, forward strand.
TGATTTCCTCGTCTGCAATGGCTGCTTTGCGTCTGCAATGGCTGTTTTGCGCATGCAGAGCGTATTTTCCTGTAAGGCCTGTTTCGCGCCTGTAAAGATTGTTTTCACACAGGCAAGGCCTGTTTTTATGCATACAGGGCCTGTTTTTATGCACACAGGGCCTGCTTTTATGCATGCAGGGCATGTTTTGCTCCTGCAGGGACCAAATTTGAGGGATTTTTGTATACATGTATAAAAGAGTACATGGACATTGGGCGATTTGTGGTGAATAATAAATTCGGCGTGCTTTTTGCGTTTAAAGCGGAGAAGTGCGGCTGTATGACGGTTCGTTTATGTGCGGGCGGGGATCGCCGGCATGTATCGCGGTATCGCAGAAATATATTTTAGAAAGGATCCATCTCTATGCTGAAAAAAAGAAAAATCGCTATCATCGGTCTTGGTCATGTGGGAACGCACTGTGCCTATGCTCTGGCTCTGAGCGGGCTTGTGGATGAGCTCGTTTTTGTGGATAAGAAGGAGGCCAAGCTGCGCAGTGAGGTGCAGGATATCCGGGACGCCATCGCCAACTGCCCTCATACTGTGGTGGTAAATTCCGCGGAATATGATGAGCTGGCGGATGTGGATATCATCGTCAATGCGATCGGAAAGATCGAGCTTCTGGCGACGCCCAATCATGACCGGCTGGATGAGATGAATTTCACGATCCCTCAGGTGACAGATTATGTGCCCAAGGTGATCGCGGGCGGCTTCAACGGGCTCTGGATCAATATCACCAATCCCTGCGATGTGGTCACGGGGCAGATCGCGAGGCTGTCCGGGCTTCCCCGCGGGCATGTATTCGGAACGGGCACGGGTCTGGACACGGCGCGTCTGAAAAATATCCTTTTCCAGCAGACGGGTGTGGCCCACAATTCCATTTCGGGCTGCATGATGGGCGAGCACGGCAATTCCATCATGATCCCCTGGTCGCAGATCTCCTTTGGCGGTCAGCCGCTGGCAGATTTGGCAAAAAAGGACAGCCGCTTTGTCTTTGACAATGACGAGGTCAAAAAGCAGGCGGTCGCCAACGCCTGGGTGACGGTCGATGGCAAGGGCTGCACCGAGTACGGCATCTGCA
>DGUF01000056.1 GCA_002394525.1 Lachnospiraceae bacterium UBA4317
AGTCTTCTGGAGAGAACTGACGAATATATCTCAAGATTAAAACAGGCATCGGAGTATTTTCACCGGGACTATGAGATCGTACTCAATGAGACCATCCGCGACGCGGCCGCCTCGGTCGAGCGCTATAAGGACAGCGAAAACGTAATCACGGCCATCGGAGGCGACGGTTCGATCAACCGGCTGCTGAATGACTTTGCCGGAACGAAAAACATCTTGTCCCTCATCCCGGCCGGCACAGGCAACGACTTTGCCCGCACCTGCATGGATCATCTGGCGGACGGCATCCACGACATCGATCTCATCCGGGTCAACGACCGCTATTGTATCAATGTCGCCTGCTTCGGGATCGACGCGGATATCGCCAATGACGACACCTGGATCCACAACCGCCTGATCCCCAGGCCCATGCGCTTCAATGCCGGAGTCGTCTACCATTTCCTCCGCCACAAAAAGGGCCGGAGACTGCAGGTCGAATGCCAAGGACACTCTTTTGACCAGGCCTTCACCACGATCATCGCGGCCAACAGCTGCTACTATGGCGGCGGTTACCACGTATCCCCCGGCAGTGTCCTGAATGACGGGATCATGGAGGTCTACCTGGTCGACAGCCTGGGCAAACTGCGGATGGCCAGGACCATCCTGTCCATAAAGGACGGCAGTCACCTGCAAAGCCCTGCCGTCAGGGTCCTTCGCGCGAAAAAGCTGACCATCTCCTCCTCCGTCCCCTTCAGGGCCAATATCGACGGCGAGCCGCTCCTCTCCGACCACTTCGACCTGGAGCTGATTCCCCGGGGAATACGGCTTGATTATAACAGAAAATTCCTTCAATATCTCTCGAAAACCGCATTGTAAGGGCCTGTCGCGAGGCCTTTAAGGACTGCCGCAGACCTTTTGCCTGCTTTTCAGGCCGGCCTGAAATCCCGACTGGTTTTTCGAGCTTTTCTCGAGGCTGGTCCTCTACTATTCTATAGCACTTTCAAATATTCTATAATACTTTCAAAAAAGACCTTCCGGCAGAATCCCATCTGCAGGAAGGCCTTTCTTATTGGTCTCAGACGATCATTTATTCTCAGTCGATGATTTGTCGGGAGCCTCCGCTCCTCCTCTGCGGACCGCTCCCTCCCCGAAGCGCCTGTTGATCAAAGCTTCCATTTCCAGGAGCCTGGCCTTCCGGTCGGAGGGGTCGATGCCCCTCTTTCGCCCCGGCTCCGGCTTTTGTGACGCAGCGCCTGCCGGCTCTCCCGGCGCGGATTTCTCCGCTTCCTCCTGCCCGGCCTTTTGCGCAGCGGTAGCTGGCCGCACGGCTTCCACCGGCAGAGCTTGCTCCTGCCCGGCCTTTTGTGTGGCAGGATCGGCAGGAAAGGGCGGCTCCGGTTCCTCCTGCTTCGGCTCCGGCTTTTGTGATGCAGCGTCTGTCCGCACATCCGGCCCCTCTTCCTCCGGTTCCCAGTCCAGCAGGCTCATCTGCCGGTAGGCGCCGTCGTCCAGGTCCGTCACGCCGGCCCCGAGAAGACGTATTCCGGCTCCCTCTGCAAACAGGCCTTTTTCGCCGAGCAGAAGCTTGTCCGCCAGGGTGGACGCCGCCTGAAAGAGGACCTCCGCCCTGTTGGAGGCATCGGCCAGCTGGCGCTGGGCCGACCTGCGGCGGAAGTCGTCTGTCTTGACCGTGACGACGACGGTTTTTCCATACACGCCGTCGCGCTGGAGCCTGCCTGCCACTTTGTCGCAGAGGTGCTGCAGGAGGGGCATGAACTCCGCCTCGTAGGTCTCCTGAGTGATGTCGCTGGAGGTCGTATACTCATTGGAGTAGCTCTTGGCGTCCTCCCGGACCGGCGAGACCGTCGACCGGCCGAGTCCCCTGGAGGCATTGTGGATGTATTTTCCGGACTTGTCCCCCAGATGGTCGGTCAGGACCTCCACCGGGGTGTGGGCCGCGTCTCCGATAGTCCTGATCCCCAGGGTCCGCAGGCGGGCCGCCGTTCTTCCGCCGCACCCGTACAGATCCCCGATGGGCAGGGGCCAGAGCTTCGCCGGGACCTCCTCCGGAAACAGGGTATGGGTCCTGTCCGGCTTTTCGAAGTCGCTGGCCATCTTGGCCAGAAGTCTGTTACCCGAGATCCCGACATTTACGGTGAAGCCCAGGGTCTCCCTGATCCTCTCGCGGATCTGCGCCGCCAGGGCCTGTGCGGCCTCTCTCCTGCTCCGGGCCCGTCCGCTGCCGGTATCGCTGCGGGCTGCCGCGGTCCCTTCCATCATCGCGTCCACAAGGTCTGTCGCGTCCATGTAGGCCTCATCAATGGAGGCCTGTTCGACACTGGACGTATAGCTTCTGAGAATGTCCATAAACTGATGCGAGTACTCCCGGTAGGTCGTAAAATCAGAAGGGATGACCACCAGGCCCGGACACCGGCTCATGGCAGAGGCGATCGTATCCGCCGTACGGATCCCGTACTTCTTGGCGGGCACAGACTTTGCCGTCACGATCCCGTGCCGCGTCGTCGGATCTCCGCCCACGACGGAAGGGATCGTGCGCAGGTCCACGCTCTGCGGGTCCTCCCGGAGGCGCTTGACGGCCGACCAGGACAGGAAGGCCGAGTTGACATCTATATGAAAAATGATCTTCTCCCGGTTTCTGTCTGCCATGGTCTTTGTCTCCTGCGTCCAATTTTTGCCGCGGCCTGAAACCCGCCGGCGCCCGTATTCTCCTGTCAAAAGTATACATCTTTTGAAGGTTTTCTAAAATCGAGGTTTTCTAAAATCGAGGTTTTCCAAAATACGAAAAAAGCGGCTGCGCCCGGGGAAGATCTTTTCTGCCGGGCTTCAGCCGCTCTTTTTGGTTTTTCTGATTTTTTCTAATACGGGTCAGGCCCAGTCGAGGTGCCTTTCGGAACATGTCTTTCAAGACAATCCTTCCGGAAGTAATCCGTCCCGGAACGCGCCCTTCAGGACTTGTCTCCCGAAAAATATCTTTCAGGATATGTCTTTCGGGATATGACTTTCAGGGCGAGGCTCTTGAGCTGCCCCTCTCATGCCAAGACTTTTAAGGAGCATCTCTTAAGTCGTGGCTCTTAAGTCGTGGCTCTACGGCTCCGGGCTCTTAAGGCCCGCCTCTTACGCCGCGTCGATATTTCTGGTCGCCACGACGTTGACACCGGTTCCGCAGACGTTCTCGATCACGACATCGCCGATCCGGACCGGGGCCTGGATCTTCGCGTGATTGATGGCGTCCATGCAGGCAAAAATCTTTTCCTTGGGAATATTCCCCTTGGTCTTTACGCTGCAGCGCTCCTTGTCGCCGCCGACCACGATGACGGTGGAGGTGACTGTGCGCTCCGGGTGGGTGACTTCCTGGCGGGCATATTTGTCTCCGATCGCGCAGGTATTGCCTGTGACACTGAAGATCTCTTCGCCCTCAAATTCCACTGTGATCTGGCAGCCCATGGGGCAGCCGATACAGGTCAGATTTCTTTTTTCCATAATCTTTATTCTCCTGATCTTTTCCGAGCCTTGCGTTCATTCAGCGGGCTGATTCAAAATGCTTTTTTGCAGTGCCGGGAGGACTGTCCCGCTGCGGAATGCTTCCGCATCGGAAGGGCGGGTCCTGCGGCACATCGCCGCTTTGCCGCGTTTGTGTGACAGGGTGCCTGTCCCCTTGTCACACCCTGTCATTCCGCTTCGATCTTGACGGTGATGGTCTTGAGGTCCGGATATTCCTGCAGTTTCTTTTTCTGGAGGATGACCTGCTCCATTTCGCCGGGGGCCATGATCCTCTTTTTGAGGTGCTGGACGCGCTCGTCGTCAAAGTAGACGCTGACGTAGCTGTCCTTGAAGACGGCGCCGACGCGGAAGCGGACGGTCAGGAGGTCGTCCATGCGGGCGACGTTGATGGT
>DGUF01000123.1:0-4844 GCA_002394525.1 Lachnospiraceae bacterium UBA4317
CCCAGCATGGCGCCGAATTTCTTGACTCCGGTCTCCATACGCTCGGATCCGTCCTTCACCACCACAAGCTTTTTGTCGGATTTGACATTGGAGCAGATGGATCCCGCACCCATATGGGAACGATAACCAAGGACCGAATCTCCCACATAATTGTAATGGGGAACCTGAACCTTATTGAAAAGCACCGCATTCTTCAGCTCGGTGGAATTGCCGACCACGGCTCCTTCTCCTACAATCGCGCTGCCGCGGATAAAGGCACAGTGCCGTACCTCCGCTTCCTCCCCGATGATGGCGGGACCTGCGATAAACGCGGTCGGTGCCACCTTGGCGCTCTTTGCCACCCAGATATCCTCGCCGCGCTTTTCATAGCATTCCGGATCCAGTGTCGGGCCCAGCTTGAGGATGAAATCCTTGATCTTCGGAAGCACCTCCCACGGATAGGTGGCGCCTTCAAACAGATCCTTCGCGATGGTCTGGTCAAGTGTAAATAAGTTTTCGATTCTGCATGTTTCCGGGGCCGCGTTTGCGCAGCCGCACTTTACTTCCTTTTCATTCATAACCCTGTACCTGTAAAAAATCTAAATCTTCTATGTGAAACCGTGACAAAAAAATATTACATGTTGTTCTTTGCGCCAGCAAAAGTCTTTACTTGTTTTCCTCAGCGCCGGTTTTATCCGCAGAGCGAGCGACCGGTTTTTTTCGGTAAAACTGCGCTGTCTGCTCGTAACACCCGCGCAGCTGGGTCAGATTGTTCAGCCCCATCACCGCCTCGGTGCGGCGCACGATAAAGCCGCGCAGCTTTTCCATGTATTCATCCGGCGTGATCGTGCCCTCCGCCACGTATGTCAGCCCCTTTTCCCAGCTGGCTGTCAGGTCTGGGTTGAGCAGCTGGCGGATGGAATGATCCGTCACATCATAGATCATTTCCCCAAGCTGTGTCGGGGTAAGGATCTGTGTTTTCTTATTCAGTGCGATGTATTTGTTCGCGATCAGCTTTTTCAGGATTTCCGCGCGTGTGGCACTGGTTCCGATCCCGGAGCCTTTGATCTGCGCGCGCAGCTCATCATCTTCAATCAGCTGGCCGGCATTTTCCATGGCCAGGATCATGCTGCCGGATGTATAGCGCTTGGGAGGGGCCGTCTCCCCCTCTCTGATCGAAAAGGGGCCTGCCAGGACCTTAGTCCCCTTGCGGGCGGTCCGCAGGAAATCCGGAAGGGCTGCCTGTGTGTCCCCGTCCTGCCCTGTCCTGTCGTCCGGACTCTCCCCCTCCGCCTTAGCTCCGCCATCAGCGGTCTGCTGCGGCTTTTCCTCTTTTTTGCGGAAAAAGGAATAGCCCAGGACACCCAGATATCCCCTCTCCACACAGGTCTTCATGGAGGCTGTAAAGAGTTCGGTCCGGATCCTGACGGATACGGAGATCCTGTCAAAGACCGCAGGCGGGTAAAAGATGGAGATGAAGCGGCGCACGATCAGCTCATACACATGCTGAGACCTTGCGGACAGGGAGGAAAGAGCCCCCAGCCCGTCGCCGGTCGGTATGATGGCATAGTGGTCGGTCACGGCCTTGTCATTGGTATATCGCGACTTTCCGATCGTTTTCCAGCTGCCGCTCTCCAGGACCGGCACCAGGAGGTCCCTGTAGACCGGAATGGTGGAGATCCCGCGCAGGTTTTTTCCGATCTCTTTGGCCACGGCCGTCGTCAGGACCCGGGCATCTGTCCTGGGATAGGTGGTCAGCTTCTTCTCATAGAGCTCCTGGGCCACGGCCAGGGTCTGGTCCGGGCTGATCTTGAAAAAGCGGGAGCAGTCATTCTGGAGCTCAGCCAGGTTGTAGAGGAGAGGCGGATTTTTCTTCTCCTTTTTGCGCTGGATGGATTCGATGACGGCAGGGGTCCTGGCCCCGGATGCCTTTTCCACAAGGCCGGCCGGCAGAGGATCCGGTGCGGGCGGATCTATTCCTGCCTTCCCGGCAGGATTTCCCTGCGCAGCCCTTACGGGGGAACCTGCACCTGCACTCGTTTTAAAAATATCCCGTTCCGCCATTCCGGCCAGATAGAGGATCAGCCTCTGCGCGTCCGCCCGGTCCAGGAAACCGGAGTCCTTGTAGAGGCGGGGGGACCCGTAACAGATGCTCTGCTCGTCCACCTGCCACTGGGCCGAAAAGGAAGTATCGTCTCCCTCTCTGGAGATTTCCGCCTGGACCCTGAAAAAGGGGGTCTTGACAAAGGACCGGATCTCCCGCTCCCTCCGGACGACCATGCCCAGGACACAGGTCATGACACGGCCGACCGCGATGACGGTGTGGTCCGTGCCCAGGGCCCGACTCATGGCACTGCTGTAGCGCAGGGTCAGGGCCCGGGAGAAGTTGATCCCCATCAGGTAGTCCTCGCGGGCGCGCAGGTAGGCCGCGGCCCCGAGATTGTCGTAGGCGGAGGAGGGCTTTGCCTCCCGGATCCCGCGCAGGATCTCCTCCTGAGTCTGGGAGTCGATCCAGACCCGGAGCTCCTTTTTGCCCTTCACACCGGCCTGGGAGGCGACGAGGCGGTAGATGTACTCGCCCTCCCGCCCGGAGTCGGTGCAGATATAAATGGTGTCCACCTGCGGGTCCGTCAGGATCCGCTTGACGATGGAAAACTGTTTTTTGACGCCGTCGATCACCTGATACTTATATTTTTCAGGGATGAAGGGAATGGTCGCCATGGACCACTTCTTGAGCGAGGCGTCATAGGCGTCCGGATAGGACATGGAGACCAGGTGGCCGACACACCAGGTGACGACCGTATCCTCAGCTTCCATATATCCGTCGGCGTTTCGAAAGTTTTTTCCCAGAGCAGAGGCAAAGGCACGCGCCACGCTCGGTTTTTCAGCAATATATACTGTCTTCGTAGAGCTGCCCTCCTGTCGTTGTGGATATTTTCGTGTGCCGAACAGGCTCCTGTGCCCGGGATTACAAGCCTGCATTCGTGATCTGTTCCAGGATCACAACTCTGTATTCGCGAACAGAAGACGGAACATTTCCGGCGCTTTCGTGTGACAAAGTGCCTGTCCCTCTGTCACAGGTCAGCCGAATCATTTCTTATTGATGTAGCCCGTGGCCTTGAGGAGCTCCGCGCAGAGGACACCGCCGCCGGCAGCGCCGCGGATGGTGTTGTGGGAGAGGCCGACGAACTTCCAGTCAAAGAGGGAGTCGGGGCGGAGTCTGCCGATGGAGACGCCGAAGCCGCGCTCGTAGTTGACGTCCAGCTGGACCTGGGGGCGGTTGTCCTCTTCCAGGTACTGGATGAAGTTCCTGGGGGCGCTGGGGAGGCCGAGCTCCTGGGGGGCGCCGCGGAAGGCGCGGAGCTTCTCGATCAGCTCCTCCTTTTCCGCTTTCTTTCTGAAATTGACAAAGGCAGTCGCCGTGTGGCCGTAGAGGACCGGGACGCGGATGCACTGGCTGGTGATCGCGAGGCCTTCCGCAGGGCGGATGACGCCGTCCTGGATGCTGCCGAAGACGCGCAGGGGCTCGCGCTCACTCTTCTCTTCCTCGCCGCCGATATAGGGGATGATATTGCCCTCCATCTCGGGCCAGTCGCGGAAGGTCTTGCCGGCGCCGGAAATGGCCTGGTAGGTGGAGACCAGAGCCTGATAGGGCTCGAATTCCTTCCAGGCGGCCAGGGCGGGTGTATAGCTCTGGATGGAGCAGTTGGGCTTGACGGCGATGAAACCGCGGGTGGTTCCCAGGCGCTTTTTCTGGAATTCGATGACCTGAGCGTGGTCAGGATTGATCTCCGGGATGATCATGGGAACGTCGGGAGTCCAGCGGTGGGCACTGTTGTTGGAGACGACGGGGGTCTCGGTCTTAGCGTATTCTTCCTCGATGGCCTTGATCTCTTCCTTGGTCATGTCTACGGCGCTGAAGCAGAAATCCACCTCGGAGGCGACGGCTTCGACATCTTTGACATTTTTGACCACGATATTGCGGACTGATTCGGGCATGGGGACCTCGAGCTTCCAGCGTCCCTCGACGCATTCGCCGTATGTCTTGCCGGCGCTGCGGGGGCTGGCCGCGATCGTGGTGACTTCAAACCAGGGGTGATCTGCCAGAAGGGCGATGAATCTCTGACCGACCATACCGGTCCCGCCGAGGATGCCTACGCGTAATTTTTCACTCATTGTCTTTTTCTCCTTATAATGCCTGGATATTGTATGTGAATCCGCCGCCCTCAGGGGTGACGGGGTTCAGCGGTTTTATTCTTCATCTTTATTCTTCATCGCGCAATATCCGTGGCTTCAGTCATGGGATAAGCGCGTGGAAAAGAAACTTGCTTCATCGTGGGTATTATTCCTCCGATGAAGAGAAAATGCTCCGCGGCAAACCGGAGGTTTGCTGGATGCAGCGCTGAAAAATATGCTTCAGCAGCATGGAGCCTGCACTTTTCTTATTTCTGTGCCTGCAGCCAGGTCCGGCTTGCAGCCAGCTCCTCCTCCATGGCCGCCTCACCGGGGGCTCCAGTGGTAAGTCTGCGGTTGACGCAGGCCCGCAGGGAGATGGCCTCATAGACATCCTGGCCGAAGTATGCGGAGAATGTCTGCAGTTCTTCGAGAGGAAGCTCCTCGATGCTCTTGCCGCAGTCGAGGCAGTGCAGGACCAGTCTTCCGATGATCCCGTGGGCATCCCGGAAGGGGACTCCCCTGCCGACCAGATAGTCGGCCGCGTCCGTCGCATTGGTAAAGCCCCTCATGGCGCTCTTCTCCATGACCTCCTTATTGAAGCGGATCGTGCGGAGCATACCGGAAAAGAGGTGGATGCAGGCGCAGGCCGTGTCGATGGCGTCAAAGGCAGGCTCCTTGTCCTCCTGCAT
>DGUF01000123.1:4914-6069 GCA_002394525.1 Lachnospiraceae bacterium UBA4317
TGTTATAGGCCAGGGGCAGGCCCTTCATGGTCGTCAGAAGGGACATGAGGTCGCCGTAGACGCGGCCGGTCTTGCCGCGAACAAGCTCGCAGATATCGGGATTCTTTTTCTGGGGCATGATGCTACTGCCGGTCGAGAAGGCGTCGTCCATCTCAACGAAGCGGTACTCATTGGAATTCCAGATGATGAGCTCCTCGGAAAAGCGGGACAGGTGCATCATGAGGATGGACAGGTCAGAGAGGAACTCCAGCAGGTAGTCTCTGTCAGAGACGCTGTCCATGGAATTGCGGGTCGCGCAGTCAAAGCCCAGCTCCGCCGCCACATAGGCCCGGTCCAGGGGATAGGTGGTCCCGGCCAGGGCTCCTGCCCCCAGAGGGCACTCGTTCATGCGGGAGCGGCAGTCGCTGATCCTTGTGTGGTCTCTTCTGAGCATCTCAAAGTAGGCGCCCAGGTAGTGGGCCAGGGTCGTCGGCTGGGCCTTCTGCAGGTGGGTGAAGCCCGGCATATAGGTCTCTGTGTTGGCCTCCATGATGGCCAGGACGGTCTCCAGGAGCTCCTTGAGCAAGGCCAGGACCTCATCCGCCGCCTCCCTTGTATAGAGGCGCATATCCAGGGCGACCTGGTCGTTGCGGCTGCGGCCTGTGTGCAGGCGCTTTCCGGCATCGCCGATCCTGTCGATCAGGTTTGCCTCCACGAAGCTGTGGATGTCCTCATAGTCCGCAGTAATCTCCAGCTTTCCACTCTCGATATCGGCCAGGATCCCCTCCAGGCCCTTCCGGATCGCCTCGCAGTCCTCCGCCGTCAGGACCCCCTGCTTTCCCAGCATGGCCGCATGGACCATGCTGCCGGTGATGTCCTGCCGGTACAGGCGTTTGTCAAAGCCGATGGAGTCATTGAAGGCCTTGACGGCCGCATCGGTCTGTTTGGTGAATCTTCCGCCCCATAACTGTGCCATAGTGCTTCTCCTTTGCCGGGCCGGCTCCCGCTCCGATCCGGCTGGCCGGAAATCAGGGACCGGTTGAAATTTTACTTCTGAATCCTGAACTTCTTATCCTGAAAAATATGCGTCCTAAAAAATATGCGCGGACATGCTCCACCCATCTCCGGTCATGCATATCCGCGCAATAAAGAGCTGGAAAAGGGACTCGAACCCTC
>DGUF01000123.1:6159-8079 GCA_002394525.1 Lachnospiraceae bacterium UBA4317
CGCTACCAACTGCGCTATTCCAGCAAACCAAACAGACGCCTTCCACTTCTCGCAGGCGACTAGCTTATTATATAGACTTCCCTCGCTTTTGGCAAGAAATTTTTTTAAAAAAGCCCATGTAATTTCAATGGGTGTTTCCGTTCAGGCCCACCTTATAATTCGGGACGTGTTGCGCAACAATGCGAAACTTTGTATTCTTCGCGCAAAACCCGGGCTGAGCGGCGTGCGGCTGCCTTCTCCGGTACATGCGTGACCTTTTTCTTTTTGGGCACATCTGTCGCTTAGCTTTTCGGAAATATGCGTGACCTTTCTCTTTTTTGGTGCCTCCATCGCTTAGCCTTCCGGAAACATGTGACATGGGGGAAAATGGGGTCAGGCAGGACAAGGGGTCAGGCACTCTGTCCCAATGCTTTGACAGAGTGCCTGACCCTTGTCACACCCCAGTCGTACTGCAGGATCCTGGCATGAAACAGGGCGGCAGAGATTCTCTCTACCGCCCTGCGGACTGATTTTTCATGCCGGAAATCGCCGGGACAGACCCCGGCCCGGGATCAGGGAATCCTGAGCGCTGAGCAGATCCTGAAGTCACTTTCCGCTTCTGAAGGAGAGCTTATTCGTCTCACTCATGGTGTAGTAGTCCTCGTCGTCCTCATAATCGTAGTCTTCGTCATCGTAGTCGTCCTCGTCGTAATCCCTGTACAGATAGTGCTTGTTGGTATAGCCGGCCATCTCCAGGTCCTCGGAGTAGACGATCCAGTAGTCGGAGTCGCTCTTGTGGAGTACGATCACATCATCGCCGCTGTAGAGCCTTCCCTTCTCGTTGGAGGCATCGTAGGCCGGGGCCTTGCGCAGGGCCAGGTAGTTCTTCTCCACATAGGCCGTGTAATGGATGTCCCCGGTATACTCCTCGTCGAACTCCAGATAATTGCAGTTGACAAAGCCGAGCTTGTGGTGTTTGGGGGAATAAACATACCAGTAGGTCGAGTTTTCAGCCTCTATGGGGCAGTGGATCACGGTGTCTCCGGTGTAGAGCTTGCCGATCTCGTTTTCAGCCTTGAAGGCCTTGCCTCTTCTGAGGGCCAGGTAGTTCTTTTTGACCTTGACGGTATATTTGTAGAGAGTTCCGTCGTAGGCAAAGGCCTTCTGCGGCCTCACGGCCGCGAGCGGCAGGACGAGCATGGCAGTCAGAAGCAGCCATGTCAGCAGTTTTTTCCATCTTCCATATTCCTTTTTCATAATATGCACCTCCTGTTTCAGAGCCAGACAGATTGTTTTTGGTGTATTAAACAGGCAAAACATTGCCGTTTTTGTAACAAGCGAAGCTGTGACGGGCAGTCCGGTTCAAAAAGATTAAAATATCTTTCTGTCTTACCTGAGAAGACGCAGGATATGTCTGACGGTTACAGTCATCCGTCTTCTTTTCCATTTTTCCTCAAAATAACAGAGAATATTTTTTTAAACACGGCAGGTCTTCTGTGAGAAGGGCCTTTTTTCGTCTGTATTTATTATACCATAACAGGAAAAAAACTACATCTGATTTATGGGTTTTCTCCCGGATCCGGGACAGGGGATCCGGCCTGACAGGCGCTGTTACAAACGTTCACATTGCGCCACAAAGCGGGCACATAAAGGAACACGGAAAAAAAGGAATTCTGCTAAAGTAATGGGTATGAGGAATTGATTTAAATCGATTCCAATGCAACGGGAGGTAAAGCAAAAGGAAGGAGTTTCATTATGAAGCGAAATGTATTGGCAGGCCTTTTGGCTGCCGCGATGTCGGTCAGCCTTCTGGCAGGGTGCGGAGGCAGCAGCTCCTCCGGCAGCGCACCGGCAGCGACAGGCTCTCAGGAGGCAGCTACACAGCAAACAGAAGCAGCAGACCAGACCGGCTCTGACACAAAGGCATCCACCATGAAATCC
>DGUF01000185.1:0-2236 GCA_002394525.1 Lachnospiraceae bacterium UBA4317
AACGCAACGTTACATGTTCACGCCATTCGAGGGGGCGTGAACAGTAACGCATATAATTGTATACACTGATTACGGAATACATTTTTCTTGACACAGGCCCGCCTTCTTTGTAATAATAGGATTCATCTGTTTATAAAGATTTTGCAACACTTTCCCGCCTGTGACGATAGCAGGGGAAAAGGAGAGGAGGAGGGATTTGAGACCTTACAGCGAACTGACAAGAGAAGAGCTTGAAAACGAGTTCGGGCTTCTGCAGAAAGAATATAAAAAGTACCAGGATATGGATCTGAACCTGAACATGTCCAGAGGAAAACCCAGCCACGAGCAGCTCGATCTTTCCATGGGGCTGATGGATGCCCTTACATCCGACGCTGATATGTTCTGTGAAGACGGCACAGACTGCCGCAACTACGGTGGGTTGGACGGAATCCAGGAATGCAAGGAACTGATCGGAGATATGATGGAGAACCATCCGGACAACATCATCATCTACGGAAATTCCTCCCTCAATGTCATGTATGACACGGTTTCCCGCGCCATGACACACGGCATTATGGGCAACACCCCCTGGTGCAAGCTGGATCAGATCAGCTTCCTCTGCCCCTCTCCCGGTTATGACCGCCACTTCGCGATCACAGAATATTTCGGGATCAATATGATCCCGGTCCCCATGACCCCCACCGGCCCGGACATGGACCTGGTGGAAAAGCTGGTCAGAGAGGATGAAACGATCAAGGGCATGTGGTGCGTTCCCAAGTATTCCAATCCCCAGGGCTATTCCTACAGCGATGAGACTGTCCGGCGCATTGCCAGACTCAAGCCCGCGGCCAACGATTTCCGCGTCTTCTGGGACAATGCCTACGGGATCCACCATCTTTACGATATTGACCAGGACTATGTCATCGAGATTCTGGCGGAGTGCAAGCGGGCCGGTAATCCCGATCTGGTCTATAAGTTTGCCTCTACATCCAAGATCACCTTCCCTGGCAGCGGCATCTCCGCCCTGGCTTCTTCTCCCAACAACCTGGAGGATATCCGCCGCCAGCTCAAGATCCAGACCATCGGCCATGACAAGGTCAACCAGCTCCGTCATGTCCGCTTTTTCGGAGATATCCACGGCATGGTCCAGCACATGCGCAAGCATGCGGATATCCTGCGCCCCAAATTTGAGGCGGTCGAGGAGATCCTGGAGGAGAATCTGGGCGGACTCGGGATCGGCAGCTGGACAAAGCCCAAGGGAGGCTATTTCATCAGCTTTGATACCCTTCCCGGCTGTGCCAAAAAGGTCGTCGGCCTCGCCAAGAAGGCAGGTGTGGAGATGACCAAGGCAGGAGCGACCTGGCCCTATGGCAAGGATCCTCAGGATACCAATATCCGCATCGCGCCCTCCTATCCTCCGATCGAAGACCTGAAGACCGCGGCGAGACTCTTTACCCTCTGCGTCAGGCTTGCCAGCGTGAAGAAGCTTCTGGATGACATGAAACAGGAAGAAACGGCGAATTGATGCCGGTGAATTAAGACTATCATAAAAAGGCGGTTGCTGTTATTGGCCTGAAAGAGGTACCGGCAGTGATCGTCTTTTTATTGCGGTCCGGAGATCTTTCTGCTAGAATCTGTTGATGCACGAAAGGCCGGCCCTGAGGCCGGTGTGGGACCTGACCGCAAAGAAGCGATGTAAAATTGTTGCAATGCTGCTGTCGTATTCTATTAGAGAGGACGAACACAAAAAATATGAAACAATATCTGATTCCCTTTTTTATCTCCATGGTGCCGCTGATCGAGCTTAGAGGGGCCATTCCGGTCGCCCAGGGGATGGGCCTGCCCATCCTGCCCTCCTATATCGTCTGTATCATCGGCAATATGATCCCTGTTCCCTTCATTTATCTCTTTGCCAGGAAGGTTCTGGAGTGGGGGGCTGATAAGCCCGTCATCGGAAAGTTCTTTACCTTCTGTCTTGAGAAGGGGAAAAAGGGCGGAGAGAAGCTCACAGAGAAAGCGGGAAGAGGTCTCTTTGTCGCCCTCCTGCTCTTTGTTGGAATTCCCCTGCCCGGGACAGGTGCCTGGACGGGTACTCTGGCGGCGAGTATTCTGAATATGGACTTTAAATCCACTGTGCTGGCAGTCATGCTGGGAGTCCTGCTGGCCGGCATCATTATGATGACAGCCAGTGTCGTGGGCTTCAGCCTGATCTGAAAAATAAGTTACAGTTCAGGCCCACCTGAAACGCGAGGCGTTT
>DGUF01000185.1:2308-15249 GCA_002394525.1 Lachnospiraceae bacterium UBA4317
GTGTGTTGCGCACAGCAAAGCATATAACAATGCTTCGCATTGTCGAATCGCCGCGCGCAACGTTACATGTCCACGCCCTTCGAGGGGGCGTGGACAGATAACAAAAATAAGTCTTTGCCCTGTGGGCGTTTGGTGGTATCATGTATAGGATATCAACCCTGTACTACAATTTCTTTTTATAATATAATATTTGAGAAAGGAAGTATGTCATTTCATGGATTCCAATCAGCCGGTTTATGATGCATCAACTCTTGGGAAGGGAGAAATGGCCATCCTGGGTTTTCAGCACCTGTTTGCCATGTTCGGAGCAACGATCCTGGTGCCGATTCTGGTCAACAGCTATTTTGAGGGAGAGGGGCTCTCTGTACAGGTCACCCTGTTTTTTGCGGGTTTAGGAACCCTGCTCTTTCATTTCATTTCCAAGTTCAAGGTACCTGCTTTTCTGGGTTCCTCCTTCGCTTTTCTGGGCGGCTTTGAGGCAGTTGCCAATCTGGACTCGGGTATTTTTGCCGACATGACCTACGGGGAGAAGCTCCCCTATGCGTGCGGCGGGATCGTCGTCGCGGGCCTTATGTATGTCGTGCTCGCCCTGATCATCCTGCTGGTCGGAGAGAAAAAGGTCATGCGTTTTCTGCCTCCGATCGTGACCGGCCCCATCATCATCTGTATCGGCCTGGGACTGGCTCCGTCCGCGATCAGCAATGCCTCCATGTGCTGGCCTCTTGCCCTGATCGCCCTGTGTACGGTCATCTTTTTCAATATCTGGGGGAAGGGCATGTTTAAGATCATCCCCATCCTCCTGGGTGTGGTGATCTCTTATGCCGCAGCCCTGATCATGAATGCAGCCGGTTTCACCAATGCCGACGGAAGCGCGATCCTGAGCTTCGCGCCGGTGGCGCAGGCCGGGATTTTCGGGATCCCTCCCGTTATCACCGCGAAGTTTCATATCACTGCCATTTTCGCCATGGCACCGATCGCGATTGCTTCCATGATGGAGCATGTCGGCGACATTTCCGCGATCTCCGCCACCACGGAGCAGAACTTCATCGAGGATCCGGGCCTTCACAGGACCCTGATCGGCGATGGACTTGCGACCGCCCTTGCCGGCATGTTCGGAGGTCCCGCCAATACGACCTACGGGGAGAATACCGGTGTTCTGGAGCTGAGTAAGGTCTACGATCCCAAGGTCGTGCGTCTCGCCGCGGTCTACGCCGTGATCCTGAGCTTTATCCCCAAGATTTCTCAGATCATAGCGACCATGCCCTCCGCCATCATCGGCGGGATCAGCTTTATCCTTTACGGCATGATCTCCGCGATCGGTATCCGCAATATCGTGGAGAACCAGGTGGACTTCACCAAGTCCAGAAACCTGATCATCGCGGCCGTCATCATGGTCTGCGGTCTTGGCCTGGGAGACGGCGTGAGCTTCAGCGTCGCCGGCCTCAACATCACACTGACATCCCTCGCGGTCGCCTCGATCGTGGGCATTATCCTCAATGCGGTCCTGCCGGGCAATGATTATGAGTTCGGCAGGAACCTGCAGGGGGATGAGAACCGGGGGATCCATGTCTGAGTGAGATCTTCCTTCCTTTCCAGCCCTCTCCCCGGAAACGGGGGGCCGGGGGTGACATAAGGTTTCTATTCAGAGACTCCGGCTGCTGTCACAGTACCGAAGGGCTGTGAACAGCAGTGGCAAAAGGGCTATGAATAGCATTGACAAAAGTGCTGTGTTCGATGAGCGCGAAACCTGTTTGCGATCATTTTTATGATTTGTTCTTGTGATTTGTTCTTGATCAGGAGGTACACGGATGTACAGAAACAGATTCGGACGTATGCTGGCTTTCCTGCTTACAGCTGTCACAACGGCGGCCGCCCTGACAGGATGCGGCGGAATCGGCGCCGGTGACAGGGATAAGTCCATGACCCTGGCCAGGGCGGACAGCTCAGATCTGTTCCGGGAGATCGCCTCCCCTCTCGACAAGATCGGAAAGGGGGAACTCAGTGTCAGCGAAGCCTCCGACGATGTTGATGATCTGGGGTCGGAGGGGGTCGTTTTTGCTTCGACCTTTGCCTCGGACGGCAGGTATTATACGCTCTACTCGAATATGGATGCCGGAAACGGGGCCAATGTCAGCATCTTTGACGCGGACGGAAAAAAGGCACAGAATATCGGGCTTCCGACACCGGATGAGGGGTCGGTCAATTGCGTGAGTGCTGACAGCAAGGGCCGGATCTACATGGTCAGCTGTGAAGAGGGCGGCAATGACGGCTTTGTTTACTCGATCCGCTGCCTGGGAGACAAGCAGAAGGAAATCTGGAAAAAGCAGATCAAGGCGGATGAGAACTTTGAGCCTCTGGGGATGGTGTCCGGCGACACCAGCACCTTCCTTTTGACCAACACGGATCTCCTTGTCTATGACAACGCGAAGGGAGCCGTGAAGAACGTCAAGCTTCCTTCCAGTGACATGATGTGCAAGATCTGTAAGGACAGCAAGGGAGTTCCGGTCCTGCTGGGCTGGAAGGACGGCGAGGATATGGCCGCCTGGAAATACGACGAAAATAAGCAGGCACTTACCTCCGCAAAAATTTCCGGAAAGGGCTTTTTCTATTCGGAGGGAATCTCCTCCGGAAACGGCAAATATGACCTGTATCTGGCAAATGAGGAGGGGGTCTTCGGATTTGTCCTGGATGGTTCGAAACCGGTCAAGATCCTTGATTTCGCGGCTTCGGGCCTGAAATACATTGAGATCAGCTCCCTTGCCGTCATGTCGGCCGACAGTATGCTGATCCTGGCTATTGACGATGACATGAACAGCATCTCCGGCCTCCTGAAAAGAGTGGATGAAAAAGCTGCCTCCAAAAAAAAGGTCCTGACGGTCGGCTGTCTGTACGCACTGCCAAGCCTGAGGGACGACATTTACAAATTTAATAGGAAAAGTGAGAAATACACGGTTAAGCTGATCGAATATTCTCCAGTTGAAGAGGATGTCGGGGTACTCAATTCTGCCATTATTGGCGGGGATGTCCCCGACATCCTTTGTATAAACGACCAGATGCCGCTGGAGAGCTATGTGGGAAAGGGGGTACTGGAGGACCTGGGCCCCTGGTTTGAAAAGGACAAAGAATTGTCCGGGAAAAAGTTTCTGGACAATATCATGGATGCCTTCAGGATCAACGGGAAAATGTACTTCGTCACGCCCTCCTTCTCCCTGATGGGTCTGGTCGGCAGCAAAAAGGATTTCGGCGGCGCCAGAGGCGTTTCGGTAAAGCAGCTGGAACAGCTGATCAGCAAATATAAGATGAGCCCGGACAAGGCCCTCGGCTTTGTATCCAGGGATTCTGTCCTGGGATGGATCACGGACTATTCCAATGACCAGTTTGTCGATATGGAAAAGGGGACCTGCAGCTTCGATTCGGAAAGCTTTATCCGGCTCCTGAATTTCGCGAAAAGGTTTCCCAAAAAGATCAACTATAACAGCGTCAAGGATGACCCGGCGGCATGGATCCGCGAAAAAAAACAGCTGATGGAAAACATCTATTTCAGCGGCATTTCCGCCTATATGGACAAGCGCTACGGGGCCTTCGGAGAAGACATCGTGATGACCGGCTATCCGGGGGACGGGAGCGCCGGCCCGGTCATATACTGCTATTATTATCTGGCCATGTGCCACGATTCTCCCAACAAGGAGGCCTGCTGGGACTTTCTGCGCGAGTACTATCTCGATGAGTACCAGAACAATATCTCGGCGGATTTTCCTGTCAGCAGGACGGCCCTGGAGCGGCTGTGCAAAAAGGCCATGGAACCTGTTTACATGACCTATACGGATGAGAAGGGCCAGGAGGTCCAGGAGATGGTCCGCCAGTACTATACCATCAATGGGGCGGAGATCACTCTGCCCATGCCGGAGCAGAAGGATATTGATGAGATCATGCACTATCTGGAGACGGCGGACCAGAAATCCAGTGTGGACGGCCATATCGCCTCGATCATCAATGAGGAGGTCGGAGCCTTTTTTTCGGGGCAGAAAAGCGCGGAGACGACAGCGGATATCATCCAGAGAAGAGTCAGCATCTATATTAAGGAAATGCAGTGAGGAGCTTTTATGAGCTATTCATTTTGTTTTGGACCGTCGGGATCAGGGAAGAGCACCTTTCTCCGCCGGATGATCATAGAGAGGGCTCGCAGGTCTCTGGCCTGCCCCGGGACTGACGCGGCCAGGTATATCGTCATCGTCCCGGAGCAGTATTCCATGCAGACCCAGCAGGAATATGTGATGGAGGATCCGGGCAGGGTCCTGATGAACATCGATATCCTGAGCTTCGGCAGGCTGGCCCACCGGGTCTTTGAGGAGACCGGGGCCGACCGGCGCACCGTGCTCGATGAGATCGGCAAAAGCCTGCTGCTGCGGCGGGCTGTCTCGGCCTGCGCAGGTGATCTCCAGGTCATGAAAAGGGGGATCCACAGGCCCGGAATGATCGATGAGATCAAGTCCGTACTCTCCGAATTCATGCAGTACGGGATCGGGGAATCCGAGCTCGATGCCATGGCCTCCTATGCGGGAAAGGGGGGACGGAAGGCGCTCGAGGCAAGGCTCCTGGACATGAAGCGGATCAGTGAGGAGTTCAGCCGCGCCAAAGAGGACCACTATGTGACTCCGGAGGAGACCCTGGAGCTCTTGGCTGCCGCCATCCCGCAGGCCAAGAGCCTGAAGGACGCGGTGATCGTTTTCGATGGATTCACAGGCTTTACGACCGTGCAGTACAAGGTCCTGACCGGGCTGATCCGCTGCGCGAAGGAGGTCATTTTTGCCCTCACAGTCTCCCGGGACGGGGGACCGGATATATCCGTCACAGCGGCAGGAGGCCCTGCCGGGGCGGAGGAGGACCTCTTTTATCTGAGCCGGCGGACAGTCCGGGATATACTGAAGATCGGAAATAAGGAAAATCTTGCCAGGGGGCAGGACCTCTTCCTGCCTGCCCGGACAGGAGACAGGTCCCTGCCCCGTTTTCAGTCCGGCAGGGTGCTGGCCCACCTGGAAGAGAGCCTCTTCCGTTATCCGGAGGCGTCCTTTGCGGAGAAGAGAGAGGGGGAGACCCGGGAGGGGATCTGCCTGCTGGCAGCAGCTACGCCGCGGGAGGAGGTCAGGAGGATCTTTAACCGGGTGCGGGAGACCATAGCCCGCACAGGCTGCGCCTACCGGGATTTTGCCATCGTGACCGCCGACCTCGGGACCTACGGGGACCTCTTCGAGCTCGAAGCGGCCAGGTCCGGGATCCCTGTCTACATCGACAGGACCAGCGGCGCCTTTCACAATGTCCTGATCGAAGGAATCCGCAGTATCCTGCAGATTTCTACGGAGAGCTTCTCCTATGCATCGGTCTTCCGCTATCTGAAGAGCGGCCTGAGCAGGCTGACCCGGGACCAGGTCGACCTGCTGGAGAACTATTGCCTTGCCAACGGGATCAAGAGCCGGAAAAAATGGGCCCTTCCCTTTGACGCCGACTGCGAGGAGGCCAGGATCCTCTTTTTAAATGAGGTGAGGCCGGTGACAGGTCCGGTGGGGTCCGACGGGGTGCCGGCCGCGCCCGGGCGGACGGCGGCAGAGCGCACCCGTGAGCTCTATTCCTTTCTGGTGGGCTGCAGGGCCCAGGAGAGGATGGCGGCCCTGGCGGAGAGCTTCGCGCAGGACGGGGATGTGGTCCGGGAGAAGCAGTACAGCCAGATCTACCGGGCGGTGATCGACCTGCTGGACCAGATCCACGGTCTGGCCGGAAGTGAGCGCATGAGCGCAAGGGATTATCTGGAACTGGTCGAGGCAGGCCTGGCCCAGATCCGGCTCGGAACCCTGCCTCAGCGTGTGGACCGGGTCCTGGTCGGCGATATCGAGCGCACCCGCCTCACGCAGATCCGCCACCTCTTCATGGCCGGCGTCAACGAGGGAAATATTCCGAGGGGAGCGTCCCGCGGAGGCCTCCTGTCCGATATGGACCGGGAATTTCTGGCCTCCGGGGGAACGGTCCTGGCGCCCTCCCCCCGCCAGCAGATGTTTATCCAGAGATTGTATCTCTACATGAATATGACCAAGCCCTCCGACACACTGACGGTTTCCTTTGCCGCCGTGTCCCAGGAGGGCAGGAGCCTGCGGCCCTCCTACCTGGTCCTAACTCTGCAGAGGCTCTTTCCCGCCCTGACCGTGGAGCCCCCGGGCCTGCACGGGCTCAGGGACCGGGTCTGGGACCGGGCAGGCGCGCAGAGCCTTGTGGCCGGCATGCTCCAGCAATATGTCGAGGGGGCGGGAGGAGATCCGGAATTTCAAAAGGAATTCTCCCTGCTCTACGGCTTTCTCACCAGCACCCAGGTCATGGCGGATCCCGGGATCAAAAGGGACGTCCACCGTCTCCGGGACGCGGCTCTTTTCCGCTACAGCCCGGAATACCTGTCCCGCCAGACGGCCCTCGCTGTCTACGGAAAGCGGATCTACGGAGGAATCAGCCGCATGGAGACCGGCGCCAGGTGCATGCTGCGGCACCATCTCAGCTATGGGCTGGGGCTCAGGAAGAGGGACAGCTATGAATTCGAGTTTATGGATGAGGGCACGGTCCTGCACGGGGCCCTGCAGAGGTTTGACGGCCTCCTGAAAAAGGAGGGCCTGACCTGGAAAAACTTCCCGCCCGAAAAGGGACGGGAGCTGGCTCAAGCGGCCCTGGCTGAAGAGGCTGCCCTCTACAGGAACCTCCTGCTCTATAAGTCGGCCCGGGACCAGAGCCGGCTGGACCGGTTCACCCGCAGGCTGCAGAGGACGGTCGAGACCCTGCAGTATCAGATCTGCCAGGGGGACTTTGAGCCGGCCGCCTCCGAGCTGGAATTCGGGGGCAGGGACGGGATCCTGCCGGAGATCCGCTTTGACCTGGGAGGCGGGCGGTCCCTGGTCCTGACCGGCCGGATCGACCGGGTGGACATTTTTGTGGAGGACGGCAGAACCTACTTCAAGCTCATGGATTACAAGACCGGCTCCAAAGACCTGGATCCCGACCAGATCCGACGGGGCCTCCAGCTGCAGCTGATCACCTATATGGAGGCGCTCCGGCAGGCGGACACAGACCTGCCGGCCGGGATGGCTGCAGGCGGCGGCCAGACAGTTCCGTCCGCCATGCTCTACTACAGGATCTACGAACCCGTCCTGAGGCTGAGCCCGTCTGAGGCGGCCGCGGCCCTCGGACCAAAGGACGGGGATCCCGGCGGCGCTGAGGAGATCAACCTGGACAAGGTCCACAGGGCCCTGCGTCCCACGGGCCTGGTCTATGGCGATGACGAGAACATCATGCACCTGGACAGGTTTTTCACCGGAGCGTCCAGTACCATTCCGGTGACCCGGACGAACTCCGGGGGCTATCACGCCAAATCACATATGATCGGTGCGGAGGAATACCGGGACCTGGCCCGGGCTGCCGCGGATGCCCTGTGCAGGATCGCGGCCGATATCCTGGACGGGAATGTCACGGCGGCGCCCGCTGTGATCGACCAGGATCAGACGGCCTGTGACTATTGTCCTTTCCGGGAGGCCTGCGGATTTGACCTGCGGATCCCCGGATACGAGAGGAGAAGGGACTGAAGAAAGGAAGGAGCGCGCCGCGGACGATGAAGGTGTCTTCGCGCCGGGCGCTTTGACATAATGAGGTAGATATGGGATTCAATTACACCCGGGACCAGCAGAAGGTCCTCGATGCAAGAAACCACAACATACTGGTCTCGGCGGCCGCCGGCAGCGGCAAGACGGCTGTTCTGGTCGAGAGGATCGTCCGCCTGATCAGCGAGGGCGACAGGCCCCTGGATATCGACCGGCTCCTGGTCGTGACCTTCACCAAGGCCGCCGCGGAGCAGATGAGGGAGAGGATCGGGAAGGCGATCTCGGAGAGACTGCAGAGGGATCCGTCCGACTCCCATCTGCAGAGGCAGGAGATCCTCCTGCACAATGCCCAGATCACGACCATGGACAGCTTTTTCACCTTCCTTCTGCGCAATTACTTCAGCGAGATCGACCTGGATCCCGGCTTCAGGCAGATCGACGAGACCGAGAGCAGGCTCCTTGCGGCCGATGTGCTGGAGGACTTTCTGGAGGAAAAGTACGCGCAGAAGGACCCGGCCTTTCTGGCCTGCGCGGAATGGTTCTGCCCCGGGTCCGATGACCATGAGCTGGAAGACCTGATCCTGGACCTCTGCAGGCATGCGGGGAGCCATCCTTCGCCCGAGGCCTGGCTGAGGGACCGGGCCCTGGATTACGATGTGGCGGATGAGCAGGCCCTGTTCGAGACCCCCTGGATGCGGTCCATGGTGGTCCGGATGGCGGGGCTCCTGCTGGATTCGGACAGCACCTACGCCGCTATGCAGTCCATTTGTCTGGAGCCCGGCGGACCGGATATCGTGTGGCCTTTTTTACAGGAGGAGAGGGACAAGTTTTTTGGCGGCATCCGCAGCCTCCTGGAGGGAAGGGAGGCTCCGGACCCTCAGACCCTGGCGCCGGACCTGGCCCGGGAGCTCTGGAGGGAGGTCCTGGGGGCCCTGGAGCGCGGATTTGCCAGATACCCCGCCATCAGCAGCAAGGCCAAAAAATATGCCTATATCGACACGAAGCTCAAGGACTCCGTTAAGAGAATGAGGGACACCGAGAAGGACAGGCTCCAAAAGCTCGGGAAGAAGATCGGCGGGCAGACGCCGGAGATGATCCTGGCCATGATGGAGGCGGCCAGGGAGCCGGTCCGGACCCTGTCGGAGCTTGCCCTGGAATATCATGCCAGGCTCGCGCAGGTCAAAAGGGACAGGCATATGATCGACTTTGTGGACCTGGAGCACCTGGCCCTGGATATCCTCGCGGAAAGGCAGGAGGACGGCAGCTACAGGGCCCGGCGCGCGGCAAAGGCCCTGCGGGGCCACTACGCCGAGATCCTGATCGACGAATACCAGGACAGTAATGAGGTGCAGGAGCTCCTCCTGCAGATCATATCCGGCGAGGAGGACGGAAAATACAACCGCTTTATGGTCGGGGATATCAAGCAGAGCATCTACCGCTTCCGCCTGGCCAGGCCCGAGATATTCATGGAAAAATACAACCGCTACCGGCCGGACGACCCGGAGCTGGAGAGGATCGAGCTGGACCAGAACTTCCGCAGCCGCCGGGAGGTCCTGGATCCCGTCAATGCCCTGTTCAGGAGGATCATGCGCCGGGAGGTCGGCGGTGTTGACTACACGGAAAACGCGTCCCTGAAAAAGGGCGCGGTATATCCCGGTGAGGACCTTTTCCGGCCCGAGGATCCATCGGATCCCTACAGGGCTGAATTTCTGCTCCTGGAGACGGGAGCGGGGGAGCAGGGAGAAGAGAGTTCCAGGCGGTCCCGTGGTCCGGAAGACGGATCCGGCGCAGAGGATGGCGGTCCGGAGGACGTTACCGGCGAAGACCTGTACGAAGAAGAGGATGCCGGCATTCTGGCCGACGCCGTCGGGAACCTGACAGACCGGCAGAAGGAGGCCCTGATGATCGCGGGGCGGATCCGGCAGCTGGTCGGAAAGCTTCAGGTCACGGATGAGAAGACCGGAGACCTGCGCCCTGCCCGCTACGGGGATATCGTGATCCTGCTGCGGGCGACAAAGGGATGGAACGAAGACCTGCGCGCCGTTTTTGAGCGGGAGGGGATCCCCGCCTACGCGGAGTCCAGGACCGGATACTTCATGGCCGGAGAGATCCGGACGGTGCTGGGCCTCCTGCGTGTCCTGGACAATCCGCGCCAGGACATCCCCCTCTATGGCACCATGCGCGGCTTTTACGGGGACTTTTCCCAGGATGAGATCGCTGCGGTCCGGATGCTCAAGCGGGACGGGAGCCTTTACGACGCTCTCCGCGCCGCTGCCGCCGCCCCTGATCCCGGGCCGGCTCCTCTGGAAAAATGCCGGGCCTTCCTTGGATTTATCGACAAATGGCGGGAGAGGGCCCGCTACCGGTCCGTCCCGGAGCTCCTCAGCGGACTTCTGGAGGAGACCGGCTATCAGGACTACTGCGCGGCCCTTCCGGCGGGCCCCCAGCGGGCCGCCAACCTGCAGTTTCTGCGCAGCCAGGCGGATGCCTTCACAAAGACCGATTTTACCGGACTCTTTCAGTTCCTGCGCTATATAGACGGTCTCAAAAAGCAGGAGATCGATTACGGGGAGGCAAATACACTGGACGAAAACGCGGATGTTGTCCGCATCATGAGCATCCACAAGAGCAAGGGCCTGGAGTTTCCCATCTGCTTTGTGGCAGGCCTGTCCAAGGGCTTCGGCTTCCGGACCCATGACACCAGGGGCACCATGGTGTATGACGGAGACTGGGGGACCGGCGTCCACTACTACGACCCGGTTTCCAGGGTCCGCACATCGACCCTGCGTCGGGAGGAGATCACGGAAAAGATCTGCCGCGACTCCATGGGCGAAGAACTCCGCGTCCTCTATGTCGCCATGACCCGGGCCAAGGAGAAGCTGATCCTGACCGCCGCCATAAAGGGACTTGAAAAAAAGATCAGGGACTGGGAGGGAAAACTGGCCGGCTATTTCATGAATCCTGACCGGGACTGCCTCTCCCCTTTCCTGATCGGAGGAGCGGGCTCTTTCGCCGAGCTGATCTGTCTGGGGGCTATGGCCCATCTCGGGCCGGAGGCGGGGCGGGGGCTCTATGACAGGACCACCGGGCCTGAGCCCGGAGCCGGCGGGACCCCGGCGGAGCTCCCGATGACTGTCCGTATCCTCTCGGAGAAGGACCTGCAGATGCAGGCGGCGGAGGACCAGACCGGTCTGGCCGGCATCCGGGAGAGCCTGCTCTCCATGGAGGGCCGTCCCCTGGAGGACCAGCCGGACCCCGCGGCCGCCAGAGACCTGGCAGACCGCTTCTTCCGCGTCTATCCCCACGAGGAGCTGAGGGACCTCTATGCCCAGACCTCCGTCTCGGAGATCAAGCACAGGGCCATGAACGCGGCCATGCTCCGGATGGAGGAGGCGGCAGGGGGACCAGCCCCCGGCGCTCTGCGGGAGGGGGCCTTCGAGCTCTTTCCCCAGGTGGATCCTGTCCCCTACCTGCCCTCCTTCCTGCAGGAAAAGCCGCTTACCCCCGGCGACGACGCGGGCCGGGCCCATCTGGCCGCGGCCGAGGGGGCCCGCAGAGGGACCGCCTTCCACCGGGTTCTCGAACTGCTGGACTATTCCGAGAGGAAAAGTCTGCTGCGGGGCGGGCCGGAAGAGATCGCATCCTGGCTGGAAAAACTGGCGGCGTCCGGCAGGATCAGGCCGGAGGACGCGGCCCTGGTGATGACCAAAGACCTGATCAGGTTCCTGCAGTCCCCCCTGGCGGACCGCATGGAGGCCGCGGCCGGACAGGGGAGATTATTCCGCGAACAGCCCTTCGTCCTGGGAGTCAGCGCCGACCGGATCGGCGAGGGGCTGCCGGAGGACGAGACCGTGATGGTCCAGGGTATCATCGACGCCTTCTTTTTCGAGGGGGACAGCCTTGTCCTTGTCGACTATAAGACGGACAGGGTCCGGGCAGCGGATGAACTGGTCCTGCGCTACCAGACCCAGCTGGATATCTACGGGGAGGCTCTGGAGAGCGCCTACGGGGCGGAGCCAGCGGAAAAGATCCTGTATTCGACTGCCCTTGGACGGGAGATCCGGATCTGACCAGCCTGCGGGGGAGGTGATCGCTCCGCATGGCTCCGGCCATGCCCTACAGTACTGTACGGAAAAAAAGCCAGAAATATGGCCAATATCAACAAATATTACCATATATTAAAAGATTATCATGTAGAAAAGGCACAATGTGTGTGATATAATCTTAACAGACATGCAGAAAACTGCTGTTCAGATAATGTAGTGTATGGTTCATTGTTGCAGAATTAAGGAGGTTGGTTTTTATGAATTTCTTTAACGATGAAGTCCACCAGGATATGGTCGAAATGTATCGTGACTTTGCTCAGAATTCCTGCGCACCGATCGCAGCTGAGCTCGACGAGCAGGAGAGATTCCCCGAGGAGAATATCCCTGTAATGGCTGAGATGGGCCTTCTGGGAATTCCTTTCCCCGAGGAGTACGGCGGTGCCGGTCTTGACGAAGTCTCCTACGCACAGTGTGTCGAAGAGGTTTCCAAGGTTTGTGCTTCTACTGGTGTTACGATCTCTGCTCACACTTCCCTGGGCACATGGCCTATCTACAAATTCGGTACGGAAGAGCAGAAAAAGAAATATCTCCCCGACCTCTGCTCCGGCAAAAAGCTCGGTGCTTTCGGTCTGACCGAGCCCGATGCAGGAACTGACGCAGCAGGCCAGAAGACTGTTTTCGAAGACAAGGGCGACTACTATCTGGTCAACGGCTCCAAGATCTTCATCACCAACGCTGCTTATGCGGATGTCTTCATCGTCTTTGGTATGACTGACAAGTCCCAGGGCACAAAGGGCATCTCCTGCCTGATCATGGAGAAGGGCATGGAAGGCTTCACCATCGGCAAGCACGAGAAGAAGATGGGTATCCGCGGATCCAGCACCTGCGAGCTCGTTTTCGACAATGTCAAGGTTCCGAAGGAGAACCTGCTCGGCGAGGTCGGCAAGGGCTTCAAGATCGCCATGATGACTCTGGACGGCGGCCGTATCGGTATCGCTGCTCAGGCTCTGGGTATCGCTGAGGGCGCGATCGAGATCACCAAGCAGTATGTCAAAGAGAGAGCTCAGTTCGGCAAGCCCATCGCCAAGTTCCAGAACACCCAGTTCGAGCTGGCCAAGATGCAGGCTCAGACCGACGCTGCAAGACTGCTGGTCTATCAGGCAGCCAACGCTGTCGACCAGGGCAAGCCTTACACCTTCCTGGCTGCAGAGGCCAAGCTGATCGCTGCCGGAACCGCTAGTGATGTCACCCGCCGCTGCCTGCAGCT
>DGUF01000073.1:0-201 GCA_002394525.1 Lachnospiraceae bacterium UBA4317
AGGTCATCATGCGCAGGCACTTGAGGACATCGGCATCACCGATATTGCGCCAGTACTGGTAGAAATCGTAGGGAGAGGTCTTGTCGGGATCGAGCCAGACCGCGCCCTTTGCCGTCTTGCCCATCTTCTTGCCCTCGGAATTGAGGAGCAGGGTGATGGTCATGGCATGGGCGTCTTTGCCCAGCTTCTTGCGGATCAGCT
>DGUF01000073.1:311-3803 GCA_002394525.1 Lachnospiraceae bacterium UBA4317
CGCCGAACTGCATATTGCAGCCGTATTTCTCGTACAGGCAGAGGAAGTCATAGGCCTGCATGATCATGTAGTTGAATTCCAGGAAGGACAGACCCTTCTCCATGCGCTGCTCATAGCACCTGGCCCGCAGCATGTTGTTGACGGAAAAATGCACGCCGATATCGCGGATAAACTCAATGTAATTGAGGTCGCGGAGCCAGTCGGCATTGTTGACCATGAGGGCCTTGTCGGGCCCGAACTCGATAAAGCGGCTCATCTGCTTTTTGAAGCACTCGCAGTTGTGGTCGATCTGGTCGACAGTCATCATGCTGCGCAGGTCCTGGCGGCCGGAAGGATCTCCGATCATGCCAGTGCCGCCGCCCACCAGGGCGACCGGTTTGTTGCCCGCCTCCTGCAGCCGCTTCATCAGAAGCAGGGCCATAAAATGACCAACGTGCAGAGAATCCGCAGTGGGATCAAATCCGATATAAAAAGTGGCCTTTCCATTGTTCACGAGATCACGGATCTGGTCCTCGTCCGTCAGCTGGGCCAGAAGCCCCCTGGCCTGCAGTTCCTCAAAGATTTTCATTTTGATGTACTCCTTTTTGAGAAATAGCTATTAGCTTTTAGCTTTAGCTTTTAGCTTTTAGCTATTAGCTTTTTTTACAAATTATCAGAAACAGAGCTGACAGCTAACAGCTAACAGCTCAACACCCTACTTCTTATCCAGATCCAGGCGCTCTGAATTGCGCTTGAAAATATAGGTCTTCCTCTCATTGCCCCCCAGCAGCCGGCCGATATTGGCGCGGTGGCGGTACCAGGCCATAAAGGTGAGAAGGCCCTGTATGATGATGAGTTCCACCAGCATGGGACCCGAGACGCGGAACATTCCCATACATCCCTCGACCATCAGCTGGATAAAGGTCCCCAGGTAAAGCAGCAAAGATCCCAGGGATACATACTTGGTGGTCAGGTAGGGAATGAAGAAGAGGAGCAGGCCCGTGGGGATGAAGGACCAGTGGAAGCCGAAGACGAAACCCGCCATGACGGCGACGCCTTTTCCCCCCTTGAAATTCATATAGACCGGATAGTCATGTCCCAGGACAACGCCCGCGAAGGTCCAGACCTTGAGCAGGTAGACCGCGTCGGGATGGGATTTTCCAAAAAGGGCGCCGACCAGCAGCAGGGCCAGAAGGCTCTTGAGCATGTCCCCGACAAAGACGATCAGTCCCGCCTTGGTGCCCAGGATCCTCATGGCATTGGTGGTGCCGGCGTTGCCGCTTCCGTAGTCCCTGATATCGATTCCCTTGGACTTTCCCAGAATATAAGCGGTCTGAAACAGACCGAACGCATATCCGATCGCCAGACAGACGATGCGCAAAATAATGAGCTGGTCCATACTTTACCTCCTTTGACCGGCAGGCTCCTGCCGGAATGCACTGGCCGGATCCGGCATGTCTGCTGCCGGAACTCTGTGCCTGTTTTCGTTCCGGCTGCTGCCGCCGGAACTTACTGGTTGATCCGTTCCGGCTGCTGCCGCCGGAACTCACTGGTTGATCCGTCCTGACTGCTGCGGGAATTCACTGGTTCTTGTCCGACCGTTCCCGGATGATAAATTTCATGGGTGTGCCGCGGAAGCCGAATGCGTCCCGGATCCGGTTCTCGATATAGCGCTGGTAGGAAAAATGCATCAGCTTGCGGTCGTTGACAAAGAGGACGAAGGTCGGGGGGCAGACCCCGGCCTGGGTGCCGTAATAAATCCTCAGAGACTTGCCCTTGTCGGAGGGGGGCTGCTGCATGATGCAGGCCTCGGCGATGATCTCGTTGAGGACGCCGGTCTGGATGCGGAGATTCTGGTTGTCATGCACCATGTCGATCATCTCGTAGAGCTTTACCAGGCGCTGGCCGGTCTCGGCGGATACAAAGATGAGCTCCGCGTAGGACAAAAAGGACAGGATCTGGCGGACCTTGTCCGTAAATTCCCTGACGGTGTGGTTGTCCTTTTCGACCAGGTCCCACTTGTTGACGGCGATGATGACCGCCTTGCCCCGGTCATGGGCGATGCCCGCAATCTTGGCGTCCTGTTCGGTCACGCCCTCGGAGGCGTCGATGACCAGGATCGTGATGTCCGACCGCTCCACCGCGCCCACGCTGCGGGCGATCATGTAGTGCTCCAGGTTCTCCTTGATCTTGTTCCTGCGCCGGATGCCGGCCGTGTCGATAAAGACAT
Organism: Lachnospiraceae bacterium UBA4317; assembly: GCA_002394525.1. The sequence goes on from DGUF01000073.1 coordinate 2,521, forward strand.
ATTCCTTTCCGTGGTAGGCGATCCTGGTGTCGATCGCATCCCTGGTCGTTCCGGCTATGTCTGAGACGATGACCCGGTTCTGGCCGATCAGGCGGTTGATGATCGAGGACTTGCCCACATTGGGCTTGCCCACGATGGCGACCCGCACCGCGTCGTCCTCCTCATCGGAGGCCGAGTCCTCGGGGAAATACTTGATCATCTCGTCGAGCATGTCCCCGATCCCGGTCCGGTTGGCCGAGGAGACCGGCCAGGGGTCTCCGATCCCCAGATTATAGAATTCATAGATGTCCGCCATCATTTTTGACGGGCTGTCTACCTTGTTGACCACGAGAACGACAGGTTTCCCCGACCTGCGCAGCATATCGGCGACCTTGCTGTCCGAATCCACCATGCCGGTAGACCGGTCGACCATGAAGAGGATCACGTCCGCCATATCGATGGCGAGCTGGGCCTGTTCGCGCATCTGCGACAGGATGACATCCTTTGAATCCGGTTCGATTCCGCCTGTGTCAATAAGGGTAAAATCCCTGTCCAGCCAGGAGCAGTCCGCGTAGATCCTGTCCCTGGTCACCCCGGGAGTATCCTCCACGATCGAAATGCGCCTGCCCGCCAGGACATTGAAGAGGGTGGACTTGCCGACATTGGGTCTGCCGACAACTGCCACGATCGCTTTTCTCTTTCTTTTTGCCATATATTGTCGGATTCCTTTCTCCGCGCCTGCATGAAGAGGCGGGAGGCCGCCAATCCTTCCCGCCTGCAGCGCGCGCAGCTTTTTTCTCGTTACAGTTCAGACCGCCACGAAGGCGAGGTGTTTTTGCGGCAAAGCAAAGCTTTGACAAAGCTTTGCTTTGTTATTTTCAACGCAAAAAACCCGAGTTATACGTTTTCTCAGATCTCCATTCCGGACTCCTCGTCGTGAAGCGCTTTCTTCTCCATGCGGTTATATTCCGCCAGGAGCGCGTGGATCTTCTGGGTCGCGACCTTCATGCCGGAAATGGAGGCATCGTGGTTGAAATAGTCGATGATCGTCGCCAGGAAGCTGCTCATATCCGCCTCCGCGAAATAGGGCCTCTTGGTCAGCCCCTCCGGCAGATAGGTGAGGTTGGTCGTGACCAGCTTGTCAAACCAGCCCGCCGCATAGGCCCTGTCGAAGGCGTCGAGCCCGTCCGTAAAGAGGCCGAAGGTCGTGCAGATAAAGACCCTGCCGGCATGCATATGCTCCTTGAGCTGGCGGGAGGTATCCAGCATACTGCCGCCCGAGGAGATCATGTCGTCGATGATGA
>DGUF01000150.1 GCA_002394525.1 Lachnospiraceae bacterium UBA4317
GGGCGTTGTCCACCTCTCTGTCCCCGAAAAGGAGCTCCTCGAGACGGTCCCTGGTCACGCCCTTGTCACGGGAATGGATCAGGATCTGAAGCAGGGCATTATTCTGCGAGATCGATGATTTTGAGGATCCTGCGATCGTCTTTCCATTGAAGCTCATGGAAAAACCGCCCAGCATCTTTACGTATAAAACATCACTGCGTTTTTCTGTAGCTGCAGTCATGGCTGTTTCCTCCCAGGCGATCAATCTGCTAGTCCCCCGCATCCCCCCGATGCGGACTGTGCTTTTTCGCGGTTTCTACGTCAATTTCGCTACTGTTGCTTTTTTCACAATCCTATTATAACGCCTGCACTTGTGAAAAGGTTTTCCGTTCGAGTCGTTTTCATGCCGTTTGAGTACCGTTTGAGTACATTTGAGGTACACGCCCCGGCCCGCGTTTATGTCACAAAAAATCCCCGGAGCACCTGCTCCGGGGACTTTTGTGACGATGCCACATGTCCTGAATTATTCTCTGACCTTCTGCCTGGAGGGCTCAAGCCTGCGGCAGCCCAGCTGGTCATAGGTGTTGAATTCCACGCTGTCGACGACGACAGAGTGCTCATTGTCATAGACGACAAAATTGAGGCCGATCCTCTGGACGGCATATTCGATCTCGTTAATCTTGACCGAGCATGTCAGGTACCTGCCGGCGCCGCCTCCGGCCCCGCTCAGGCCGCCCTGGCTGATGACGGAATAGGGGGATCCGTCCGGCAGGGTGCCCGTACAGCTCAGTTCCTCCTCGCTGATCTCCTCCTTCTTTTCCTGACCCGGGATCAGGACGGCATAGTAGCTCCAGCGGTAGTGGCCGGGCAGGGTCTCCTCCAGGCCCAGGTCCTCCAGCAGGCTCTGTATCCGGGAGGTGATCTCCCGGGTCCCGTCGTCGCGGATCGCCACAAAGATGCTGTACTGTCTGTTGGCCGCCAGCTTCTCCAGATATTCGTAGATATCGTCCGTGCGCAGGGTCAGGTCTCCGGTCATCCTCCCCACCTCAAAGCGGAGGCCGGACTTTCCGTTGACATAGACATAGAGGTTGCAGCACTTGAGGTTCAGGCCCTTGCCGCCCTGCAGGCGGCCGTAGTAGTGGTTCTTTTTGTCCTCCTCCAGCCGCAGGATCTGTTTCTTTTCCGGGTGGTCCAGGTCCCAGACCTCCGCCTCGACGGAGCTGATCTTTTCATAGACATTCTTGAAATCCGAGACCGTGAAGGACAGCTCTCCCGTCTCCTCGTCCAGGCTTTCGATCGCGATCGTGGAGGCCGGCGCCAGGCCTTGTTCCCTGAGCAGGTCCGGATCGTAGATGTCAATGTCCGCCAGCTTCTGCATGAAGGAGCTCTTTTTGCTCATCTCCTGCTCCAGGTCCGTCTTTCCATAGGTCTCAAAGAGGGTGTCCGCCTTCCCGTAGAGGTTGGTCCCCAGGCCCAGGCGGTCTCCCTCGATCCCGACCCCCAGGGCTGCCAGGGTGGTCGGAAAATTGTCCAGGGTCGTGTACTGGCGCACCCGCTCAGGTTCCGCCGGCTGGACGGCGGAATTAATGTAGGCCGTGTAAGTCCGGCGGTCATAGGAGACCGGGACATCGATGCAGAAGTCGCTGTCCATGGTCAGGTGGTCGCCGTTGAGCACGATCGTGGTATTTTCATAAAAGTCCTGCTTCTGGATCCAGCGGATGAATTCGTTCACCTGCCTGCTGGAGCAGGCGATGGCATTGGCATAGCGGTTGCCCTCGAAGTCCTCGCGGCAAAGGTCGCAGCGGTAGCCGTCCTCGAAGTGGGAGTCCACGGTCAGCATGGAGAAATTGAAGGGCTCGTCCTTCTGCGCGAGCTCCGTCACCTTTTCCCTGGCGTAGGTAAAGAGCTTCTCGTCCTCATAGCCCCAGAAGACATAATAGTCCTTGGGGATCCTGCCGGTCTCGACGGCCCACTTGTAGTCGCAGATCTCAAAGTCGCCGTGCTCGGTCAGAAAGAGCCTGCGTCCGCCGAAGGTCGCGTCCGACCCGCACATGAAGACCTGGTTATAGCCCTCGCCGTCCAGAATATCCCCGATCGTCGTCACCCCGGAAAAGAAGGAATCCTGGGTATTCATCTTGTTAAAGGACCCGCGGGCATCCGTGAACTGCTCCTCCAGGTCCACCTTTAGGGGCAGGCCCGAGGACTGGGTAAAGAGGCCGGCCATGGTATAGGTGGAGCCGGGCATGACATGTCCGCCGTTGAGGAGGCCGGTATTGCCGTTGAAATTGTCCCCCTCTCCGGACAGCCTTGTCAGCTCGGGGATCACATTCTCCGGAAAGGCACCCCCGCTCTCGCCGTCCGCGAAGGTCATCTCCATGGACTCCAGGTAGATATAGATCAGGTTTCTCTTCTTTTCCGGAAAGCTGAGCTTTGTCTTTTTGGGGTCCACATAGTTGTCCTCGATAAAGGAGGAGTCGGACATCTGGTCGGCCATAAAGCGGATCAGGTCCAGTCTGACTACGGCCACGCCCAGGCAGAGGATCAGGGCGAGCACCGCCCCGATGACAGACCGCCTGACAAAGGTTCCCCTGGCCCTCGCGGCATGCCTGGTGTGGACGATCATGGCAAAGACACTGAGCATGATCAGGACGGAGGGCAAAAGGCACCGGGTGAAGTATTTTTCCAGCATTCCGCCGCCGGTCCCCTCCAGCGGGGCCCGCAGGTGAAAGAGGATCTCATCCATCTTGAGCCCTGCCCAGGTGGTAAAGGCCCAGATCTCACTGAAAAAGAGCACGGCTCCCAGGGCTGTCAGGATCACGGCGATCCCCGCGGCGGGCTTTGTCTGGGAAAAGGGTCTGCGCCTGTCCGGGCGGCCGGCCCGGCTCCTTTTTGTCTGCTTGTCGTTGGCTTGTCTTTTCGGCATCCTGTCCTTTCCTGACCCTGCAGGCCCTCTTACCCGGGAGCCCCGTCAGGGCCCTTCTGTCCCTTCCGCCAGGCCGGCGCTGCCGGTCAGACCTGTCCGGGAACCCGGCAGCTGTTCAGACCGTCTCCGGCCAGGAGCTGTTTTTCACGGTTTTTGAAGCAGGGGCTTGCAAAGTCGTTCTTTTCTGCTATAATAATTTTTGTGCTGAGCACAACTTCCTGTGCAGGTGTAGTTCATCGGTAGAATACCAGCTTCCCAAGCTGGGGAGACGGGTTCGATTCCCGCCACCTGCTTTCAAGAACCTGATTCTTTCAGAATCAGGTTCTTTTTTTATC
>DGUF01000076.1 GCA_002394525.1 Lachnospiraceae bacterium UBA4317
CTGGACGAGCCCTCCATCGGCCTCCATCCCTTTAATCTGAAGGGCCTGACCGGGGTCATGGACGACCTGGCAGCGGACGGCAACACGGTCGTCCTGGTCGACCACGACACTCAGGTCCTGGCCCACGCCGACTGGATGGTCGAAATGGGACCCGGGGCCGGGGCCTCCGGCGGGACCGTCATCGCGGAGGGGACAATTGAGGAAATAGAGAAAAACCCGGCCTCCGTGATCGGCCCCTATCTGGCGGGGGAAAATCCGGTCCCCGTGACCAGCCCTTATCAGCAGGGGGAAAACCCGGTCCCCGGCCGGGAGAGGGATCCCGAAGGTCTTTTTTCCAATGGGACGATCCATATGCGGACCGGCCGGATCCACACGGTCCATCCCCTGGATGTGAAGATCCCCATGGGCCGCCTGACCGTTGTCACCGGCGTGTCCGGCTCCGGCAAGACGACCATGGTCCTGGAGAGCCTGATCCCGGCCCTGGAGGCGCAGGGAAGTGCGGAGCCGGCGGGCTCCGGCGGCGCGGCGGCGGATGGAAAAGCTGCCGGGACAGGAAATGGTGCAGACCGGGCAGAAAACGAGGGCTCTGTTACGGCAGCCAGACAGGGGGATTTTGCCGGAAACAGCGAAGACCGGGCGGAAAACGAGGGATCCAGGTCCCGCAGGCGGAAAAAGCTTCCGCCTCACGTAGAGTCGATCGAGGCTCCCGGCATCACCCAGGTCAGGCTGATTGACGCGACCCCGATCGGCATCAATGTGCGGTCCACGGTCGCCACCTATGCCAATGTGCACGACGACCTGCGCAAAATCTATGCCCGGACCCCGGACGCAAAGGCGCGCAAGTACAAGGCGGGGGATTTTTCCTACAATACAGGCAGACTCCGCTGCCCGACCTGTGACGGGACCGGGGAGATCTCGCTGGATGTCCAGTTCCTGCCGGATGTCGACATTCCCTGCCCGGACTGCCGGGGCCGGCGCTACCGGCGCGAGGCCCATGAGGTCCTGCGCAGGGCAAAAGACGGCAGCGCCTACAGCCTGCCGGACCTCATGGCCATGAGCGTGGACCAGGCTCTGGAGGCCTGCGCGGACCTCGCGACGACCCGGCGGCGCCTGCAGGTCCTGCATGACCTGGGGCTGGGCTACCTGACCCTGGGCGAGGAGACGCCCGGCCTGTCCGGCGGCGAGGCCCAGCGCCTCAAGCTGGCCAGCGAGGTGGGAAAATCCCAGACGGACTCCGTCTTTGTCTTTGACGAGCCGACCATCGGCCTGCATCCGCAGGACGTCCGCACACTCCTGGAGGTCTTCCGGACCCTGCTGGACCAGGGGGCGACTGTGATCGTCATTGAGCACGACCTGGACGTCATCCGCAGCGCCGACTATATCATCGACATGGGCCCCGGCGGGGGCAAAGAGGGCGGCCGCATCGTCGCCTGCGGCACACCGGACCAGGTGCGCGCCTGCCCGGAGAGCCTGACCGGGCAGTACATCTGAGGAAAAATCAGGAAAGAAAAAAAGAGTCAGGAGATAGGTCCCCTGACTCTTTCCTGATCCCTGCGGTTACCGGGCCGAATTCAAGGCGATGACCACTACGCCGATGACCAGCAGGACCGGCAGGAGGTCAAATACAAATCCGATCACGGAGAAGGCCAGCAGGAGAGAGATCAGAAATCCGGCCCCGCTGAAGAGCCATCCCAGGATGCGCAGTCCTGCGCCGAAGATGAATCCGACGATCTTCAGAAAAACAACGAACATAATAATGGCCATGATAGTGATCATGTTCCCTTCCTTTCCGCCGCCTTGCAGGCTGGCATGAAAAAAGACCTTTACCACAAAGACACTCTTCCCGTGTCTTCTGTAATAAAAGTCTTGCTGTCTCAATCTCCCGGGGCCCTGCGGCCCGTCCTGACGGTGCGATTCCGGCCTCTTGAAGGCCGTTCAGCTACTCCCTTTTCATAAGATCAGAACCGGCAGGCCCTCCGCGGGTCCTTCGGCGGACCGGTCTGCGTTTCTGCTGAGGATAAGATAGCACCTGCCGGCGCCGTTTTCAATGGTCGTTTTGTGAAGGATTTCTAAAAAGAAACTGAACGGTACAGTTCACGCCCCCTCGAAGGGCCTGAACTGTAGCAACTGAACAGATACCTGAATGATAAGTGTCCTGCCCGCCTGAAAATCCGGAGGTTTTTCAGCCCTGTGCAAAGAATGTGGAGGATCTATGAGCTTCGAGATCATAACCTATGGAGATCCGCGCGCGGATATTCTGCTCCTTCAGATGGTCGATGACCACGATCTGGAGGTCATTGAAAAGGAAGTGTCCTTTATCCGGGACCTGTCCGGCGGGCAGGACTTCTGCCTCAAGGCTGTCAGGGTGAGAAGCTGGAACCGGGATCTCTCGCCCTGGCCCGCGCCGGCAGTCTTCGGAAATGAGGATTTCGGGGATGGCGCCGCCGATGTCCTTGGCTTTCTCCAGGAGGAAGTCCTCCCCCCTGTAAAGCCTGGCGGGGAGCGGGAGGAGCAGAAGGTCTATCTCGGCGGCTATTCTCTCGCCGGATTGTTCGCGCTCTGGGCTGGTTTTCAGACAGACCGCTTTGACGGGATCGCGGCGGCCTCCCCCTCGATCTGGTTTCCCGGTTTCATCGAGTACATGAGGGACCATGAGATGGGCGCGGAGGCCGTCTACCTGAGCCTGGGAGACCGCGAGGAAAGAACGCGCAATCCGGTCATGTCCCGGGTGGGGACCTGCATCCGGGAGGCACAGGACATCCTGGCCGGGGGCGGGACAGACTGCCTTCTGGAGTGGAACAAAGGCAATCATTTCAGGGAGCCGGACCTTCGGACGGCCAGGGCTTTTGCCTGGCTGATGAAGCGGGAGCGGGAAAAGAAGCCGGCCCCTGAAAAAATATCCGCTGGCGCGGCACAGACTCCCTGCCCCCGGGAGGATGCGGACGGGAAGACCCTGCGCTATTATGAAGAGCACGCGGAGGAGTTCGCGGCCAATACCCTCCATGCGGACATGGAAGAGCTCCGGTCCCGCTTCCTCGACTGCCTTCCCGCGGGTGGCCGGATCCTGGACTTCGGCTGCGGCACCGGCCGGGATACCAGGGCCTTCCTGGACCTGGGCTATGAAGCGGACGCGTTCGACGGGTCCGCCGCCCTCTGCCGGATGGCGTCGGACCTCACCGGCATATCCGTGAAATGCCTGGACTTCCGCGACTACACCGCGCGGGATGGGGACCGCTATGATGGGATCTGGGCCTGCGCCTCCCTCCTCCACCTGACAAAGCGGGAGCTGAGCCCTGTCATGCGGGAGCTGGGAAAGGCCCTGCGCCCGGGAGGCGTCCTCTATGTCTCCTTCAAATACGGAGACTTCGAGGGAGACCGCCGCGGCAGATACTTTACGGACTTTACCCCGGAAGGCTTCCGCGACTACCTGAAGGGCCTCCCCGAATACCGGATCGCGCAGCTTTGGGTGACCGGCGATGTCAGACCCGGAAGAGGGGAGGAGAGATGGCTCAATGTGATATTGGAGAAGGCGTGAGCCGGGGACGGACGGGTCAAAGGGGGCGTATCCCCCGACGGAAGTCACGGATATTTCTCGATGAAGAATAAAACAGGCCTGCCGCGTCTTGCGCGGCAGGCCTGCCTGCTGTAAAGGGGTAGTACAGTTGTTATTGATGATGGATCCTCAGATGCTGTCTACGTTCTCAGCGGTCACAGGGACGAAGGGGAAGTAGAGCATGTAGGGGTTCTCGTCGGAGGGCTCGCAGCCAGTGTCCTCGGCGATGGGGCTGCCGTCCAGCATGTTGATGGCTGCCTCGACGGAGCCTTCGGCCTGGCCCTTCGCGCTCTGGAAGACGGTCATGGCCATCTGGCCGCTGCGGATCGCCTCTTTTCCGGCCTCTGTCGCGTCGATGCCGACGACGGGCACGGAACCTGCCTGGATCCCTGCGTCATCCATGGCCAGAAGGGCGCCGATCGCCATGGCGTCGTTGTTGGAGATGACACAGTCAAAGTCCAGTCCCGGCAGGACGACGTCCATCTCGGACTTGGCAGTGTTGCGGTCGAAATCAGCCTCGACGACAGCTGCGGGCTTCACATTGAGGCCTGCTTCCTCCATGGCGTCGATGACGCCCTCGGAGCGCAGGGTCGTGTGGACCAGACCGTCGGTCCCTTTGAGCAGGACATAGGAGACGTCCTTCTTTCCTTCCTTTTTGAAATAGTCGGCGAGGAATTCACCCTGGTATTTTCCGGAGGTGTGCTCGTCCGATGCGACAGACGCCGCGTTATCTCCGAGCAGGCTCAGCTCACTGGGCTCGCGGTTGACAAAGACGACCTTCATGTCGCCGGCTGCCTCGATGCAGGCCCGGGCCTCCTCGGAGGCATTGAGGTTGATCAGGACCGCGTCCTTGCCCTTGCTCTTGGCTGCCTCTACGCAGTCGATCATCTTCAGGGCATCATTTCCGGCATAGAAGACTTCCATATCGACGCCTTTTTCTTTGGCGGCCTTTACGACCTCATCCTCCAGAAGGCCCAGATATTCGTCGCGGGTCGTGACCACATAGGCCATTTTGTAGGGGCCCTCGGCGCTCTTTGCGGAGGCGGCCGCGCCTGCGTCCGCCGAGTTTCCGCATCCGGTGAGCAGCGTCATCATTGCTGCCGCCCCGAGCAGACCGGACATCATTGCCTTACCCAAATTGATTTTTCTCATTCTGATCTCCTCCTTTGTACCGGATCGCGAAAACTTTCGTCGCGGATCCTTTTGTAAAAACTTTTTTTGTAAAATAACCTTCTGATACAGATCGGCCTGGGCGGCTCCGCCTGTTTTCCGGCGGGCTGTATCAGGTCTTTCGTTTTGTTCTGAGGTCATTATAGGGGAGACCGGATCATTCTTTTAGAGGGCTTTCTGACAGAAAATATCTCTATCAGGACATTATCAGGGACGCGGGAAGAGGCAGAAAGAGAAGAGATTGAGGGAAGATCCGCAAAAAAGAGGGGGAGTATTATAAGAAAAAAGACAGATTATAGAGACATCTGGACAGTGAGGCGGGGAGCGTGAGTCAAAGGGGACGTAACAGACTGACTCACGACCCGCCCGGCTCTCACCTCACCTGTGTGTGACCAGATACCACTTGGCAAAGGCGGTGCCGATGATGATGACGTAGCCGATGATGCTCCAGACATCGGGGAATTCCCCGAAGAGGAGGATCCCGAAGAGGGCGGCGTAGATAACCTGTGAGTAGTCAAAGACCGAGATGTCGCGGGCGGGCGCGTGCTGGTAGGCCGCCGTGACGGAGAGCTGGCCGCCTGCCGCGCAGCAGCCGGCCATGAGCAGGCAGAGGGTCTGCCTGAGGTCCATGGGGTGGAAATTGAGCAGGAGGTTGGGCAGAAGAACCAGGGTGGAGAAGGCTGAAAAAAATGCCACGACAACCGGCCCCTTTACACCCTGCAGGCCCAGCCTGCGCACAAAGGTATAGGCAGTTCCGGCCGTGAAGCCGCCCAGAATGCCGACCAGGGCGGGCGCCGACGCGATCCCGGCCGAGGGCTTGGCAACAAAGGCGGCGCCGATGAAGGCCAGAAGGACGCTCAGCCATTCAATCCGGTTGGGCTTTTCTCCTAATATAAAAATTGACATCAGGATGGCAAAAAAGGGCGACAGCTTGTTGAGCATGTTGGCGTCGGCGATCCCCAGATTGTCCACGGCCCAGAAATTGGCCAGGATTCCCGCCGTCCCGAAGATGCTGCGCATAAGCAGGGGGACCAGGCTCTTCCCGGGAATGGTGACAGGCTCCCGGGACCGGAGCAGGAGGATCGCGGCGACGACGGCCGCCACGATATTTCTGAAAAAGGCCTTCTGCATGGTCGGCACGTCTCCGGCCAGCCGCACAAAGATCGACATCATGGAAAAGAACAGGGCGGCGAGCAGGATGAAGAAGATTCCCTTTCTCTTGTCATCTGTTCCTGCCTGTGTATTATCTGTTCTGTTTACTCTGGTTTTATTCATGGTCGTGTGCCCCTGTCCTGTTGGCCCTGGCTTTATTCATGGCCGTGTGCCCCTGCCGTGTTCACGGTTATGCATGGTCTCTGCATCTATGTATATGTTTTTCAGTTATACATGTGTTTTCAGTTATGTATGTGTTTTACAGCCAGGTATGTATTTGCCTGCATCATCATAGCACAAAGACTGCGGAGAAATCGTTCTGGAATGTGAACAGATCGTAATTTTGATAAATACTATGTACGAAACCGGTCACGGCTGAATCTGTCCGCGGGACCGGGAGATATGGCACCGGGGCCGGTGGTCTGCTGAGAAATGTCTTGACAAGCAAGGGGGAACCGCTATAATTCTTCTGTTGAGAAAATGAGAATCATTTTCAAAACTGTCTTGGGAACGGAGGATTTATGTCTGCAAAAAGCGGAATGCATTACAGAACAAAAAACAGAGACGCGCTGGTGTCCTACCTGCAGAGCAGGGTGGGGGAGCACGTGACGGTCAATGAGATCCATGACCACTTCCGCAGCGCGGGGAGCACCATGGGACTCGCGACCATTTACCGGCAGCTGGAGCAACTGGTGGCGGACGGCCGGATGCGCAAATATACGGTGGACAGCGGCAGTGCGGCCTGCTTTGAATATATCGGAGCAGAGCAGGGGCATGCCAGGTTCATCCACTGCAAATGTGAGAAGTGCGGAAAGCTCCTCCACATTGACAGGAGTGAGATCGAGGATATGGCCCGCCTGCTGGAGGAACGCTGCGGATTCCGCATGGACAACGTACAGACGGTCCTCTACGGGGTCTGCGGAGACTGCCGCGAGGATTCGCGGGCGTAAAGATTGAGATGAAAAATGAGATTTAAGAAAAGAAAAAAGAGAGGGCCCGTCCTTCTGCTGGCGGCGGTCCTTCTGGCGTCAGTCCTGTCCGGCTGCGCAGCCTCCCGGGACCGGGCCGGATCAGGGGCCCCAGACAAGGGAACGCGCCTGCAGGTCGTGACGACCATCTTTCCCCAATATGATTTTGCCAGGTATATAGGAGGAGATCGCGCGGATGTCCATATGCTGCTCAAGCCGGGGGAGGAGATCCACTCCTATGAGCCCACCCCCCAGGATATCAGGCTGATCCAGAACAGTGACCTCTTTATCTATGTGGGCGGGGAAAATGACGTCTGGGTGGACAATATCCTGAAATCGGTCGGAGAGGACGGGCCCCGGGCCGTCCGCCTCCTGGACCTGGCGGGCAAAACCTATGCCGAGCAGGACCTGGAGGGCATGATGCCCGAGAGGGGCGGCCATGAGCACAGCCACGAAGACCATGATGCCCACGCGGAGACTGAGGCCGAAACCGCGCATGAAGCTGAGGCCGAAGAGGACCACGCCCACGCGGAGGACGCGGCCGAAGAGGACCACAGCCACCATGCCGGGGGCCGCTCCCACGCGGACGAGCCGGACGAACATGTCTGGACCTCGCCGGAAAACTGCGTGACCCTGATCGCGGAGCTGACAGACATCTTCTGCGAAACGGACCCTGAGAACGCGGCCGTCTACCGCGCCAACGGAGATGATTACCGCAGGAAATTTGAGGACCTGGACCGGCAGTACCTGGAGATGGCGGCGAGAGCCGGGAGAAAGACCATCCTCTTCGGGGACCGCTTCCCCTTCCGCTATCTGGCGGAGGAGCTGGGCCTGACCTGCTATGCGGCCTTTTCCGGCTGCTCCTCGGACTCGGAGCCCAACGCGGCCACGATCGCCTTTCTGATCAACAAGGCGGCGGAGGAGGAACTCCCGGTCGTCTTTAAGATCGAATTTTCCAATGGAAATATCGCGGAGGCCATCTGCGAGGCCGCGCAGGTCAGGGCAGACCGCCGGGCCGCGCGGACCCAGTCCGGGGAGAAGCCCCCGCGGATGCAGGTCCTGCAGCTGCACTCCTGCCACAATGTGACCAGGGACGAATTTGAGTCGGGCCAGACCTGTCTCTCCCTGATGAAAAAGAATCTGAAGGCCTTGGAGACCGCCCTGGGAGCGAGGCAGTGATCTCCCCCGGGTGCACGGAAACGGAATATATCTGCGGGTAAAACCCGGAAATGATGATATCTGCGGGCGAAACGCGGAAGCGGTGACGGATCCGAAAGAGCGGCAGGGAAGCTGCCTCGGAGACCGGACCCTGCATGTATGGTGAAATAAATGAGCTTATTAAAATGTGAACATCTGTCCTTTGCCTATGACGGCATCACAGTGGTCAGCGACCTGAATTTTCAGGTCAACGAGGGGGATTACCTCTGCATCATAGGGGAGAACGGCGCAGGCAAGAGCACCCTGATCAAGGGACTCCTCCGCCTCAAGCGCCCCTCCGGCGGGAAGGTGGAGATGGGCGAGGGGCTGCGGGCCAGCGAGATTGGCTACCTGCCCCAGCAGACCCAGATCCAGAAGGACTTTCCGGCCAGCGTGCGCGAGGTCGTCCTGTCCGGCTGTCTGAACAGGATGGGGCTGCGGCCCTTTTATTCCCGCGCGGAAAAGGAACGGGCCAGCGAAAATATGGAGGCCCTGGAGATCACGGACCTCCAGGACCAGTGCTACCGCGACCTGTCCGGCGGCCAGCAGCAGAGAGTCCTTCTGGCCCGCGCCCTCTGCGCCGCCCAGAAGATGATCCTCCTGGATGAGCCTGTGGCGGGCCTGGACCCGGTCGCGACCCGGGGCCTCTACGCCCAGATCGCCCACATCAACCAGGAAAAGGGGATCACGGTCATCATGGTCTCCCACGACATCGATGTCTCCCTGAAAAATGCCACCCATGTCCTCCACCTGGGGCAGGAGGGCCAGCTCTTTTTCGGGACCCGGGACGAGTACCGGCACAGCGCCGTCTATCACGATTTCCTGGGCGACAGGGCCGTGCCCATGTGGAAGCACCGCTTCCCCGACCGGACCGGAAAGCCTGCGCCCAGAGAGGCGGCAGAGCCCACGGAGACCGAGAGCAGGGTCAAGGTGAGCACCGGGAAAAAGCTGAGACCCGCGGCGCGGGGCCTGGATCCTGTACAGAAGAAGACGCCTGCCAGCACTTCTGCCGAAGAGAAATAACACGAGGCCCGGACGGTCCATGCGGACAGCCGGAAGCCCGAGGCTTACGGCGCTCCTGCCCGGAGCAGATCATACATGGCCCTGCCGGCAGCCCGGCTCCGGACATTTTAAAAAAGCTATCATACGCAGCCTGCAGATGAAAGAAGAGGAAAGTAAATTGTTTCAATTGATCCTGGAGATGTTTTCCTATCCCTTTATGGTCAGGGCCCTGCTGGTCGGCTCCCTGATCGCCCTGTGCGCCGCGGTCCTGGGGGTCACCCTGGTCCTCAAGCGCTATTCCATGATCGGCGACGGCCTGTCCCATGTGGGCTTTGGCGCCCTGGCCATCGCTTCCGCCATGAATGCCGCGCCCCTGGTCGTCGCGATCCCCGTGGTCGTGGCGGCGGCCTTTTTCCTCCTGCGGCTGCGGGAGACCAGCCATGTCAAGGGGGACTCGGCCATCGCCCTGATCTCCACCGGGGCCCTGGCTGTCGGCGTCACGGTCGTCTCGATGACGACCGGCATGAACACGGACGTCTACAATTACCTCTTTGGCAGCATCCTGAGCATGTCGGGGAGCGATGTCTGGATCACGGCCGTCGTCTCCGTGACTGTCCTGGCCCTCTTTGTCTTTTTCTACCACAGGATCTTCGCGGTGACCTTCGACGAGAACTTCACGCAGGCCACCGGCATCCCGGCCGGGACCTACAATTCCCTGATCGCCCTGCTGACGGCCCTGGTGATCGTGATCGGCATGCGGATGATGGGGTCCCTTCTGATTTCCAGTCTGGTCGTTTTTCCGGCCATGACCTCTATGCGCCTGTGCCGGACCTTCCGCTCTGTCATGATCAGCGCCGCCGCGGTCTCCGTCGTCTGCCTGGTCCTGGGACTGATCATTTCCTATCTCTACGCGACTCCCACGGGAGCCAGCATCGTCATCTGCAATATGGCGGCCTTTTTTATCTATGCCTTTATAGCAAAGATCAGACGGCTTGACTGACTGTCGCGTATTATGATCTGAGATTAAATGATATTTCGAAATTTCAGGACGTGACGCTGCAGGTCTGCATCCTTTGCGGGGGGACTATAACCGTTTGGCCAGGATGCCGGGCCCGGCAGTCCCGGTATGATTGCTTTTCTCTTTACAACTTCTTATAATGGATTTCGAATGATTCCATTAATCCGGGCCCTGAGCCCTGAGAGGTGCAAAGCCTTCGCGCAGGGCGCTTCGATAAAAGAGGTGGGTATGAAAAAAAACTCGGAAGGTGCACTGTCGATCCTGGTCGGGATCCTGATCCTGCTGGCCGGCGCGGCTGCGGTTTTCTACGCGGCCTACAAGGTCAGCTACGTGTCGGTCGACTACGGGATCCACGTCAATATCGCAAAGGAGCTGGACTGGTCCGACCCGGTCAGGATGCTGAAGGAGCACCCGGAGCCGGTCTGGCACCTGCTGGTGCGGGCGGCCATGATGGCGGGCGGCTTTGGCGCGGAGCGCGCCGCGGGCCTGGTGTCCGGCGGTCTGTGCGCCCTGACCTTTCTGCTGGCGGCCCATTTTCTCTATCACATGCCCGCCGGGACGAGGGGAGGCGCGGGGCTGTCCATGCCCGGAGCGGCTTTTTTCGCTCTGGTCCTGAGCCTGGTCAGCGCTCTCTATGTCCCCTGGTTCAATGACAAGCCCTATCTGGGGCAGGGGTCGCCCAACCCCTGGCACAATCCGACCACGATCATGGTGCGTCCCATCGGCCTTCTGATCTTTATGCTGGTCATGGGCGAGTGCATGCGCGTGTCGCGGGCCGGCTTCCGCAGGGGCCAGGGCCTGAGGCTCTGGAAGGGGGTCCTGATCGCGGTCCTGCTGGTCCTGTCAAACCTGTCCAAGCCCAGCTTTGTGCAGGTCTTCTATCCGGCGATCTTCCTGCTCATGGTCCTGTGGCTCTTTGTATACCGATTCCGGAATTTCGGCTTCGCCCTGCAGCTGCTCGTCTGCTGCCTGCCCTCTGTGGCCCTCATGGGTCTGCAGTTCATGGCAGCCTTTTACGGCAGCAGCAACAGCGACTCGGCGGGTGTCATGATCGCTCCCTTCAAGGTGGCGGGCCTCTATACGGACAACATCGCCGTCTCGACCCTCCTGGTCCTGGCCTTTCCCCTGGTCATGCTCCTGTGCAGCGTGATCCGCCGGACCTTTGACTGGACGGCGACCTTTGCCTGGATCATGCTCCTGGTCGGCATGGCCGAAAAGTTCCTGCTGGCGGAGGGGGGCTCCCGCATGTCCCACGGCAATTTCAGCTGGGGCTACACCCTGGCCTTGTATTTTGTCTGGTTTATCGCAGTCCGCGATTTCGCCCTCTGGGGAAGCGCCATGCGCGCCGAGCCGGGGACCGGAGCCCGGAAGGTCCTGCCGGCCCTGGTATTCTGCTTCAGCGGGATCCTGCTCATGCTCCACCTCTTCTCGGGGCTCTATTACCTCTACTACCTGATCGTGCTGGGCCACGGGATCTGACCTGCGCCGGCCTGCGGCTGGATTGCCGGAAGATCGGATCTGTGCTGACATGCCGGAAAATCAGAAAAGGCCTGCCGGGCCGCTTAACGACTTGACAGGGATACATGAGGCTGATACAATTCAATTTCACACGATATAACCTGCGGATCAGATTCCGCAGACGTTACAGGTTCACGCCCCCTCGAAGGGCGTGAACCTGTAACACTGCGCGCGTTGATAACAAAGCTTCGCATTGTCAATACGCTTTGCTGTGCGCAACACACTTGCTTCACAAGTGTGTTCGCGCCGTTGAACTCGGGTTTTTGCGCTGAGAATCGCGCAAAAACGCCTCGAGTTTCAGGTGGATCTGAATTGTAGCCCGCAGACCAGTGAAGACACATTGTTTACATCTTTTTATAAAACCAATTTACAGAACCTGTTTTAAGGAGGAATCGTCATGGAAAACGCAACGGCCGTCAAGGAACCCATCACCGGTGATATGCTCATCGCAGCCATCATCAGCAAATATCCCGACGCCCAGTTCCTGCTGATGAACTGCGGCATGGGCTGTGTCAGCTGCCCCGCCTCTCAGATGGAGTCCCTGACCGAGGCCTGCATGGTGCACGGCCTGGACGCCGAAGAGGTGGCCAGATATCTCAACGTCGAGCTGGGTCTGGTCGAGGCCTGAGGAAAAGGCTGACCTGCTCTGACTGCGAAGCCGGCCCTGAGCCGGAATGATCCGGAAACGGGAGATGCCCACCCGGGAGGTTCTCAGGAAGAGCCGGCGCATGCCCGCGGCTTCAGCCGCGGGAGGCTTCACAGGATCAAAAGAGATTCCCTGTCTGCAGAGGACAGGGGATCTTTTTTTGTGGAAGAGGCTGCTGCCCCTGCGAGCGGAAACTGCGCGTTCTAAAATGTGAAATTATTCACACTGTTAGTTTTTGACAAAAGAGGCAGGTATATAGTTGCTATTTTGTGGGAAAATTGCTAGAATAAGGAATGATTCAAATCAATATTTCCGTTGTGTCTTCAGACAAAGAAAGGAAAGCTATGGATTACTTACAGATTGAAAAAGTTATCGGACGTGAAATCATCGACTCCCGCGGCAACCCTACCGTAGAGGCCGAGGTCTACCTCGCAGACGGCTCCATCGGCAGAGGCGCAGCCCCCAGCGGCGCATCCACAGGTGAGTTCGAGGCGCTTGAGCTTCGCGACGGCGACAAGTCCAAATTCGGCGGCAAGGGCGTTTCCAAGGCTGTCGCAAACATCAATGAGAAGATCTGCCCCGCTCTGATCGGCATCGATGCTTCTGACATCTATGCAGTCGACAAGGCCATGATCGAACTCGATGGCACCAAGGACAAGTCCAATCTCGGCGCAAACGCAATTCTGGCGGTTTCGATCGCTGCCTCCAAGGCTGCGGCTGCTGCTCTGGATATTCCGCTGTACCGTTTCTTCGGTGGTCTGCAGGCCAACAAGCTTCCTGTTCCCATGATGAACATCCTCAACGGCGGCGCTCATGCTGACAGCTCTGTTGACACCCAGGAGTTCATGATCATGCCCGTCGGCGCATGCTGCTTCAAAGAGGGCCTTCGCCAGTGCACAGAGGTCTTCCACGCTCTGCAGAAGATCCTCAAGGCCGCAGGCGATGTCACCGCAGTCGGCGATGAGGGCGGCTTCGCTCCCAACAAGCCCGAAGGCGACGAGGGCGCGATCGACCTGATCATCGAGGCCATCAAGGCTGCAGGCTATGAGCCCGGCAAGGACTTCGTCCTGGCTATGGACGCTGCCGCTTCCGAGTGGAAGAGCCCCAAGG
>DGUF01000107.1 GCA_002394525.1 Lachnospiraceae bacterium UBA4317
GCATGGCGATAAAGACGATGTCCGCGGCCCTGCAGGCCTCCAGGACGTAGCGGCCGAATATGGACGGACTCTTCCACTTTCTGGACTCGCGGACAGCCTTGAGGTCCGGGGACTTTCCGTCAAAGGAAAGATCGGGCACGGGGGGAAGGTCGTCAAAGAGGACCTCCGGGTCAAAGACTCCGTCCGCAAAGGCCTTCCTGTAGGGCTCCCCGCCCAGCTCTTCAAAGCCCAAATAGAGGTCCGTCAGGACCGCCCTGTGGCCCCGGCTGCGCAGGGCCGCGCAGACCCTGGATCCGGTCAGAAATGAAATATTGCGCTCTGTGCTCAGGCCGCCGCACAAAACGATGATCTTGAGTTTTTTCAAGTGAAAACCTCCCATATAATCATCAAAAGGGCCACAGGCCCGGCAATGTCCTGCCGGACCTGCGGCCCTTTAAAATATTACGGATAAATTCCTCTCCCGGCGGGGTCTGTGCCGCCCGTGCCGGTCCGGATTTTTTTACTCAGCGTCCGCCGCGGTGGTAGTGGTCTTTCTTCTCCTGCGTCTTGCGGGGAGCTTGACCTTGTCGAGGTGCCAGATGTCCTTGACATACTCCTCGATGGTCCTGTCGGAGGAGAACTTGCCCACGCAGGCGACGTTGCGGATGGCCATCTGCGCCCAGCGCTTCTGGTCCTTGTAGGCCTCGCAGATGTCATGCTGGGCCTGTGCATAGGAGTGGAAATCCTTGAGGATAAAGTAGCGGTCCGCGGGATCCATGCCGTGTCTCTGCAGGAGACTGTTGTAGAGAGGCCGGAAGAGCTCCGGATTCTCAGGGGAGTAGGTGCCGTTGACCAGCTGGACCAGGACCTGGCGGATCTCCTCGTCGGTGTTGAAGATCTGCATGGGATCATAGCCGCCGTTCTTTTCGTAGGCCATGACTTCGTCGGAGGACAGGCCGAAGATAAAGGCATTGTCCCTGCCGACCTCTTCCACGATCTCGACGTTGGCGCCGTCCATGGTGCCCAGGGTAATGGCGCCGTTGAGCATGAACTTCATGTTGCCGGTGCCGGAGGCCTCCTTACTGGCCGTGGAGATCTGCTCGGAGATATCCGCCGCGGCGATGATGATCTCGGCATTGGATACCTTGTAGTCCTCGATGAAGACGACCTTGATCTTGTCGTCGATGGACTCGTCGTTGTTGATGACATCCGCGACGGAGTTGATCAGCTTGATGGTCAGCTTGGCAGTCTTGTAGCCGGCCGCGGCCTTGGCGCCGAAGATAAAGGTGTGCTTGGGAATATCCAGGCTGGGATCCTTCTTCAGCTTGTTGTAGAGGTACATGACGTGCAGGATATTGAGCAGCTGGCGCTTGTACTCGTGCAGACGCTTGACCTGGACGTCAAAGATGGACCTGGGATCGACCTCGATGCCGTTGTGCTCCATGATGTAATCGGCCAGGCGGACCTTGTTCTTGTACTTGATGTTGAGGAATTCCTTCCTGGACTTCTTGTCATCTGCGTAGATCCTGAGCTCCTTCATGCGGGACAGGTCGGTGATCCACTCGTCGCCGATGTGGTCGGTGACCCACTCCGCCAGCAGGGGATTGCCGTGCAGGAGGAAGCGGCGCTGGGTGATGCCGTTGGTCTTGTTGTTGAACTTGTCGGGGAACATCTCGTAGAAGTCCCTGAGCTCGCGGTTCTTGAGGATCTCGGTGTGGAGCCTGGCGACGCCGTTGACACTGAAGCCGGCCACGATCGCCATATTGGCCATGCGGACCTGGCCGTCATAGACGATGCCCATGCTGCGGATCTTCTCATTGACATTGACGCCGGTGTGGTCGTAGGTCTGGTGGATCTCCTGCTCAAAGCGGCGGTTGATCTCCTCGACAATCTGATAGATACGGGGAAGGAGCTGGGAGAAGAGGTCGATGGGCCATTTCTCCAGGGCCTCCGCCATGATCGTGTGGTTGGTGTAGGCCGTACACTGAGTCGTCACCTCCCAGGCCTCATCCCAGGTCAGCCTGTGCTCATCCATCAGGATGCGCATGAGCTCGGGGACGGTCAGCGTGGGGTGGGTATCGTTCATCTGGAAGACAAGCTTCTCAGGGAGCTTTTTGATGTCATCGTGATGCATGAGGTATTTCTGGATCGCGGCCTTGAGGGAGGCGGAGACAAAGAAATACTGCTGCTTGAGACGCAGCTCCTTGCCCTGGTAGTTCTCGTCGTTGGGATAGAGGACATCGCAGATGGTCCTGGCCAGGTACTCCTGCTCCACGGCCTTCTGGTAGTCGCCCTTGTCGAAGGAGTCGAGCTTGAAGCTCTCCACGGGCTGGGCGTCCCAGATGCGGAGGGTGTCGACGAAGCCGTTGCCGTAGCCGATCACGGGCATGTCGTAGGGGATGGCCTTGACGGCGCTGTAGCCCTCCTGCTTGAACATGGTCCTGCCGGTCTTTTCATCGTGGTAGGATCTGACATAGCCGCCGAAGTGCACCTCCTGGGTGTACTCGGGACGGCGCAGCTCCAGGGGGTTGCCGTTTTCAAGCCAGTTGTCCGGAACCTCCTTCTGGTAGCCGTTCTCGATCTTCTGTTTGAACATGCCGTAGTGGTAGCGGATACCGCAGCCGTAGGCGGCGTAGTTGAGGGTCGCGAGAGAGTCAAGGAAGCATGCCGCCAGACGGCCCAGACCGCCGTTGCCCAGAGCGGCATCGGGCTCCTGGTCCTCGATGGCGTTCATGTTGAAGCCCAGCTCCTTGAGGGCCTCGGAGATCGGCTGGTAGGCCATCAGGTTGATGGCGTCGTTGCCGAAGGCGCGGCCCATGAGAAACTCCATGGACAGGTAGACGAGCCTCTTGGGATCCTGGTCGTCAAAAGCCTTCTGGGTGCGCATCCAGCAGTCGATGATCTGGTCCTTGAGGGCCAGGGCCGACGCCTGGAAAACCTGCTGCTCCGTCGCCTCCTTCATGGTGCGGCGGTACATGGTGCGCACATTGTATTCCACACTTCTCTTGAACAGGTCCTTATCAAATTCAATTGCGGGTCTTTTAGCCATATATTTCCTCATTCCTTTTTAAATCTTTTCGACAGAGATTCTTGCCTTCTCCCCGTTGATATCCCATTCCTTCTCGTGGGCAAGGGACTGACCATCCAGCACCTCGACTGCCAGGACCTTGTCCGCGATGGCCTTTTCATTTCTGTGCAGGACCTCCGCCAGTCTGTCATTGCCGTCCAGAGAGACACGGATGCGGTCGGTGACCTCGAAGCCGGCCTCCTTGCGCATGGTCTGGATCTTGCTGATCAACTCGTAGACAAAGCCCTCCTCGATCAGTTCGGGAGTCAGGTTGGTATCCAGGACCACTGTGTATCCGTTGTCCTCCTGGGAGATATATCCCTCCTTCTGGGACATCTCGATCAGGAGGTCCTCTCTGGTCAGTTCGACGGTCGTGCCGTTCACATCGAAGGCAAGGACTCCCTTTTCATTGAGCTCATCCATGGCAGCGTTGCCGTCGAGCTCCGCCAGATGGGTCCGGATGCCGCCGAGCTGCTTGCCGTATTTGGGACCGACGGTCCTCAGCTGGGGCTTGAAGCTGTAGCTGGTAAAGTCGCGGACATCGTCCGTGAAGTCCACGCTCTTGATGTTGAGCTCGTTCTCGATGATCTCGATGAAGTAGTCGCCCAGCTGTCCGTCCCCGGCGGCTGCGGGCGCCTTGACAAACATCCTGGCGACCGGCTGGCGGTTCTTAATGCCGGACAGGTTCCGGCAGGCGCGGCCCATGACGATGACCTTGAGGACTTCGGCCATGGATCTCTCCAGATCCGGGTCGATCTGAGCCTCGTCA
>DGUF01000189.1:0-2543 GCA_002394525.1 Lachnospiraceae bacterium UBA4317
CGCCGATCTCGTCGAGAGACTTCAGGACGCCAGTCTTGGGATTGGTCAGAGCCTCGAGCACCAGGCTGACAGCCTTGTTGTGGTCGGGCATGGGGGTCTCGTTGACTTCCTTGCCGCTGTTGGTGACCTTATTTTCATAGGTGATCACGGAACCGTCGATTCCGATTCTCTCGCAAAGACCCTTGGCAAGAAGAGCCTCGGTCTCGGAGTTGATGACCTGGAATTTCAGTGAAGAACTGCCGCAGTTGATAACCAGAATATTCATTTTTTCCTGTCCTTTCAAAAAAACGTCGTTCAATAAGCATGAATGCAACACCAGCCGCCGGAGGTCTTCAAAAGTCTGCCGACGGCAATTGAAATATTACCCGAATGTATTATATCATCTAACAGGACTCTTGCAAGTCAAAAACTGCGCTAAACAATGTGCAGGATGCACATAGTGCATCCCGCGCATCGTGCAGGATACACATCGATGCATCCCTGCGCATCGTGCAGGATACACATCGATGCATCCTTGCGCATCGTGCAGAATACACATCGATGCATCCCGGCGCAGGATGGCCTTCAGCGCGGTATGAACCGAAGGTGAGGATTTTAGATGTCACGGGCGCGGGACCGGCCGCGCACAGCCGAAGGAAGCGGGAGAAAGGACAGGTCATGAAGGTCGCAGGCATCATTATGGAGTGCAATCCCTTTCACGAAGGGCATGCCTATCTGCTGCGCGAAGCGCGCAGGCGGACGGAGGCGGATTATATCGTCGTCGCCATGAGCGGCGATTTCGTGCAGCGGGGAGAACCGGCTGTCTTTGACAAGTATATCCGGGCGGAGTGGATCCTGAGGGCCGGGGCGGACCTGGTCCTGGAGCTCCCCCTCTATGCCGCCTGCTCCAGCGCCGAGTATTTCGCCCGGGGAGGGGTCGCCCTGCTCGACAGCCTCGGCGTCGTCACGGACCTCTGTTTCGGGTCGGAGAGCGGCAGCACGGACAGCCTGGTCCGGGCCGGCGCCTTCCTGGCGGCGGCCGAGGAGGAGCTGCCCCTCTCCGCCCCCTCCCCCCTGGTCCCCGCGCAGACCCTGCCGGATGCCGGAGCCCCGGACCTTTCCCGCCGCTACAGAGAGGATCTCCGGGCCGGATTAAAAAAGGGCCTGTCCTTTCCGGCGGCCAGGGAGGCCGCCCTGCCTGGGGGCTTTCCCTCCTCTCCCAACGACCTTCTGGCCGCGGAATACTGCCGGGCCCTCCTGGTCCGGGGAAGCGGGATCCAGCCCCATGCCATCTCCAGGATCCGGGTCCCCTCCGCGACGGACCGCCGCAGGGACCTCCTCCGGGCCAGGACCATGTCCCCGGATGCCCCGCCGGCCTTCGCGCTTCCACAGACCTCCGTCTCCGATGCCCCCCTCTTCCCCCTGGGGCCCGACGACTTTTCCGCGGCCCTATACTATGCTCTGCGGACCCAGGCCGGGGACCTGGAGCGCTTCGCGGATGTCTCCGGAGACCTGGCGGACCGGATCCGCAGACTCCTCCCCCGCTATGAGACCTTCAGCGGTTTCTGCGACCTGCTCAAGACCAGAAATATGACCCGGTCCAGGATCAGCCGCTGTCTGATCCATATCCTGCTCCGGATGGACCAGGCCGGGCTCGACGAGTACCGGGCCTGCGGACCTGCCCGGTGGGCCAGGCCACTGGCCCTGCGCAGGGCGGCCTCCCCTCTTTTGTCCGCCATCCGCCGCAATGCCTCCATCCCCTTTCTGTCCAGGCTCTCCGCCGCCCCCTCCCTGGTCTCAGACCGGGAGCTGGCCCTGCTGGAGGAGGAGTTTATGGCGGAAGACCTCTATACCATGACTCTGCGGCAGACTGCCGCCGCCTGCCGCCGGAGCGGGACCACCGCAGAGGCCCCTGCCTTCCGGGGCCCGGACCTCCCTTCCTGCCCCCCTGCCCTGCAGAGAAAAACAATCATTGACAAAAGCACTTGATTTGTGTAATCTAACTACGTTAGAACGCTCTAACTCTTTAACCCGACACCCTGCACAAAGGAGCGCCGAGACGTAATGGAAAACACAGGAAATTACGAGAAACTTGCCGATAATCTGTGTGATATCCACTTTCTCTATTCCAAGGATCTGGCCAATGTGTTCGAGCAGCACAGCACCCGGGGAGAGGAAGCAGCCCTCTTCTGGCTGTCCCGGCTTGAGAGCCCTGTCTCCGCCGGAGAACTCGCCTTAAGACTGGGGATCACCTCGGGAAGGATCGCCAACATTCTCAGCAGCCTGGACCGCAAAAAGTACATCGAGCGCCGCCGCTCCTCGTCGGACCGCAGACAGATCAACGTAGTCCTGACAACCGCCGGCGCCGACCACATCCGGTCCGTCTACGAGAACGCAAAGGAAAGCCATGTCCTGCTGCTCAAAAAGATGGGGCGAGACAATGCGGAGGAATTCATCCGCCTGATGAACCTGGCCATCCACACAGCCTCTGATCTCTCCGGACAGAAGCATTAAAACTCAAAAAAGCAGATGCCCGCCGGATTGATATGCTACCCCCAAGTAGG
>DGUF01000189.1:2631-6030 GCA_002394525.1 Lachnospiraceae bacterium UBA4317
TATGTCCAGAAAAAGTGAGATTGATCCTGCTCAAAAAGTAAAGATGGTTGAAGGAGTACTGTCAAATGAGATCAGTGTTACTGAAGCAGCCCGTTTGACAGGTGTGAACGAATCCAGCATTCGGCGCTGGTGCAACCTGTATCTGGCAGATGGCCCCACTTCCTTAATGCCTCAGGCCAGAAACAAGGTCTATTCTCAGGAGTTAAAGCTTCAGGCCGTTCATGAATATCTTGATGGAAAGTCTAGTCTGGCAGATGTTGTTAAAAAATATCATTTGCGTAGTTCTTGCCAGTTGCGCGACTGGATAAAGGTATATACTACTCATGGAGAGATCAAATCACGCACATGCGGAGGAGGCAGCTACATGAGGAAAGCCAGATCCACTACATCAGAAGAAAGACTTGCTATCGTCCAGGATTGCCTGGCCAATGATAAGAACTACGGAGCAATGGCGTTGAAATACCAGTGTTCCTATCAACAGGTAAGGAACTGGGTAAAACGGTATGAGAAAATGGGCTCTGCCGGTCTGGAGGATCGTCGAGGCCACCGCGCAGGAACAATGCCAAGCCGCACACCTGAAGAGGAAATGCGGGACAGGATCGCAGAGCTGGAGCGGCTCAATCGGGACCTGCAGATGGAGAATGATCTGCTAAAAAAAGTCAGAGAGTTAGAGATGAAGGATCGCTATCTCTGACTCGCCATCTTTATAAGTACCAGGCGATCCGGGAACTCTCAGAAGAGAGACATTATCCAGTGGAACGGCTCTGTAGTTATCTTCATGTCCCACGCTCGGCGTATTATAGATGGTTGAAAAATCCGGAAAGTATAAGCGAGAAAAAGAATCAGGAGATTTCCGAGAAAATCAAGAAGATCCACGAAGACCATCCTGATATGGGATACAGAAGGATACGCGATGAACTGGACAGAAGATATGATACAAATGTCAATGACAAGCGTGTCCTTCGTTTATGTCGTAAAAACCGCATTCAGTCTACTATAAAGTGGAAGTCAAAGAGTTGTACAAGAGCAGCGAATGACCCTGCACATATCGCCAGAAACTACCTGAACCGGAACTTTCATGCGGATGCGCCAAATGAAAAATGGCTGACCGATGTGACAGAGTTCAAGTATTATGTCGGCATCGAGGTCCATAAAATATACCTGAGTGCCATTCTGGATCTTTATGACCGACGGATCGTAGCTTTTCAGATCAGCAATCGTAACGATAACCCACTGGTGATGAATACCTTTGATGAAGCTGTTCGTCTGGAGCCGGATGCGCATCCTTTGTTCCATTCAGACCGCGGATTTCAATACACCAGTAAGCAGTTCAGCACAAGGCTGAAGAAACACCATATGAAACAGAGTATGTCCAGGGTAGCTCATTGTATTGACAACGGGCCTATGGAAGGTTTCTGGGGCATTCTGAAACGTGAGCAGTATTATGGAAGACGTTTCACGTCACGGGAATCACTTGTCGGGATGATTACGGAGTATATCCACTACTACAACACTGAACGGATTCAGAGAAAACTTCATCGAATGACTCCTATGGAGTTTCATATAGCTTTCTCGGCTGCAGCGTAAAGAATACCGCCAGCTGATTTCTCAACTGACGGTATCCGGTCACTTATTATTTTTCACTGTCCTCTTGACGGGTAGCATACCAGATGCGGACATCTGCTTTTTTACGTGATCCGTTCAGGATCTCTTCATTTCTTACCAGCCGATCTTACCAGCCGAGATAACTTGCGTTGACATAGCCGTAGCGGCCGTGCTTGGGCGAATATACCCACACATAGGTCCTGCCGTCATAGCCGCGCACATAGTCGCCCTCGATATAGACCGTGTAGCCATTATAGAGCTCACAGCCCCTGATCTCGTTATTATAATCGTAGTTGGGCTCTGTTCTCATCGCCAGATACCCGGACTGAAGATTGGCTACATGCCGTTCATTGGTGCTGTAGGTATGATAATGATGCTTTCCGCCTGCTGCTTCTTCAAGATTCTCATCATTGAGTTTTTCCATATCTGCCATCTTATTCCTCCTTTTCGCTTTGTGTCTCGTCCTTCATGCTTCAGTTCCATGTGTTTTCCACAATTGACGGATGATTCCAATGCAACAACTGTGAATAAGGCTCAAACCGTTCCGTCTGTCCGAAACTGCTATCAGTATACCATGCGTCCTTTTCCTGAGGCAATCACAATATGATGATCGCAGCCCGCAGGTTTTCCGGCCGGAAGGCCTCTGTTCTATATGACGCAGGCAGGAGCAGGGAGGTTACACTCCGCGGCCTCCGGCACAGAAATGTCAGCCACAAAATTATCAGACACCGAAATTTCAGGCTGTGGCGTCAGGCTTTTTGCCGAAAACCGTCTCGATGGTCTCCCTGGGAAGGAAAAAGACCCTTCCTCCGGGATTAAAGACAATACCGGCGATCCCCGTGGGCGCCTTGTCCCCGCTTCCGGTCCCGGCAGCGGCGCCCCGGGTCTCTTCGCCGTCTCCGGCCTGTGCCGGGCCGGGCAGTCCGGCAGCTGAGCCGGTCTCCTCCCCCGGTCCTTCAGGTCCCGCCCCCGCGGCGGAAGGACCGGCCAGAAAACGGTTCAGCAGGGAAGCCATGGTCCAGGACAGCATCATGCCCTTCCCGGCCCCCGCCTTTTCCACCTGGCTGCGGCTGGTAAAAACCGGCTGCCACAGGCGGCCGTCCCTGGTCCTGACAGCCTGGAGGCGGTAGCTCATCCTGCCGGCCCCGGGCACGGCCCCCGCGTTTCCAGGCCTGGGTCCCTGCGGGTCCGCCCCTGCCGGGCCGGTGGCCTCCCCTTCGGCATGATCGCCGGTCTCCGGTCTCGCGGCCGCCATCACGGGCACAAAGACCCTGCCTCCGCCTGCCGCTCTCCGGCCGACCTCCTCCAGGACATGGACCAGGGCCTCCTGGTCTTTTTTCTCCATCATCCGGTCTATGGCCTGCTCCAGGGCTTCATTGTCCCGGACCGCGGCGGGGTGGTCCCTGCCCGCCCGGATCAGAGCCTGGTCCCATCTCTCTCTGAGGACAGGATCCCTGTCCCTGATTTCCTGCTTTTCCCTCACGCGGGCGGCAAAGGCATCCGCCGCCTCCCGGATCTGCTGCGGGACCAGCCGCCTGCAGTCCTCCGCCAGATCCTCCGGAACGCCGAAAAAGGCTTCCGCGATGGCACAGGCTATGGCCGCGACCGCCGCCGTATCGATGCGGGATCCGCACACAGAGACGGCCAGCCTCAGGACGTCCTCGAAATCCCTGCCGTGCAGAAAGGCAGTCACAGCCGCGCGCAGGCAGAGGGAGGCGGTACCGGCATCCCTTCCGGCCCGGAGGATCTCCTCCCGCATCTCCCCGGGTTCCGGCATCCTGTAGCCGAAATTCC
>DGUF01000124.1:0-4103 GCA_002394525.1 Lachnospiraceae bacterium UBA4317
GTTCAGACCACCTCGAAATTCGAAGCGTTTTTGCGTGGTTTTCAACGCAAAAACCTGAGTGGAACGGCGCGAACACACTTGTGAAGCAAGTGTGTTGCGCACAGCAAAGCGTATTGACAATGCGAGGCTTTTACAATGCTCGCATTGTTATCGCCGCGCGTAAAGTTACATGTACACGCCCTTCGAGGGGGCGTGTACAGATCAGTAACGCAGCTCATCCCGCCTCAGGCCTCCTCCAGGCAAATCAGTTCCATCTCCAGGGGCTGGAGGTCGGCTTCCAGGCTCAGGCAGGCGCCATCCTCCTCGATCAGCCTGTTCTCCATGCGGCAGGCGGGTTCGGCGTTCCACCGCAGGTATTCGATTTCTCTTGTGCCGGGGTAGGGCGGGGCCTGGAGGCGGAGCCACTGGTCGAAGGAGGAGCCGTGGTCTCTGTCCAGGCGGTATCGTATGACGCGCCAGGACCCGGCCGGGAGACCGTTCAAGTGAAAATAGAGCTTTCTCTCTTCTCCGGGCAGAAAGACCGTGTAGGCGTCCGCCGGCTGGTCCAGCTGTTTATAGCGGAAGCAGTTGATGTCGCTGTAGTGGCTGTAATTGTAGATCAGCAGGGTGAAGGAAAACAGAAAACCAGCCTGAGATAAAAAACCCCCTGCTGCGGCTTGAGCCGCAGCAGGGGGTTTTCCAGCCAGACAGTGAGTCACTGGGGACGTAACAGGTCACAGCAGTATGTCTGCCAGTGTCTTGAGCATCATGGGAATGTCGTAGGGTTTGGCCAGGTGGCCGTTCATGCCGGCGGCCAGGGCCGTCTTTTTGTCCTCCTCAAAGGCGTTGGCGGTCACGGCCAGGATGGGGATGTCTGCTTTGGCGGGATCTTCCAGTGCCCTGATCTGTCTGGCGGCCTCGTAGCCGTCCATGTTTGGCATCTGGATGTCCATGAGGATCACCTGGTAGGTTCCCGCGGGTTCGGCTTTGATCCTCTCCACGGCCTGCAGGCCGTCCTCGGCGACGTCGACCATGAGGCCGGCATCCTTGAGGACCGCGACGGCGATCATCTGGTTGACGATGTTGTCCTCCGCAAGGAGGACTCTCTTGCCTGAAAAATCATAGGCAGGTCCGGACGCAGGCTCTGAGGCCGCTCCGTCCTTCCGGTCGGAGGTCATGCGGCCCGGAGTCTCCCTGCCGGAAGTCTTCCGGGGGGTATCAGTCCTGTCGGAATCGGAAGCTGTCTGTTTCCCTGTGCCGTGTCCTTCCTCTGCAGGGCGGATGTCCGCACCGGCTGCCGCCCGGCTGTCGGATGCTTTCACAATCCTGCAGGGCAGGTCGACGATGAACTCGCTGCCCTTCCCTTCTTCGCTCTCGACGCGGATGGTACCGCCCATCATATCGACGATATTTTTGGTGATGGCCATGCCCAGACCGGTTCCCTGGATCCCGCTGACGGTGCTGTTGCGCTCGCGGGCAAAGGCGTCAAAAATGACCTTCAGAAATTCCCTGCTCATGCCGATGCCGTTGTCCCTGATCCGGAATTCATATTCCGCCCGGTCCTCTCCGTCATCGGAGGCAGGCAGGCTCTGTTCGGACACGTGGAGGCTGATCCTTCCGCCGGCAGGTGTGAATTTGATCGCGTTGGAGAGGATGTTCAACAGGATCTGGTTGAGGCGGAGCTTGTCCGTCAGTATATCCTGGTGGATGATTCCCTCCGTCCGGACGATCAGCTCCTGTTGTTTTTCAGCTATGTTGGGCTGAGCGATGGTCTGGAGATTTTCGATGATCTCCGGCAGGTGGACCTGCTCCTCTTCGAGGGTCAGCTTGCCGCTCTCGATCCGGCTCATGTCCAGGACATCATTGATCAGGGACAGCAGGTGCTGGCTGGAGACCGTGATTCTCTCCAGATATTCCTTCACCCGGTCCTTTTCATCGATATGGGTGACGGCCAGAGCCGTGAAGCCGACGATGGCATTCATGGGAGTCCGTATGTCGTGGGACATATTGTTGAGGAAGGTGGTCTTGGCACTGTTGGCCCGCTCGGCGGAGATCAGGGCATCGGAGAGTGCCTCCCGGCTCTTCTGCAGCTCCTCGTTCTTTTCCGCCAACTCGTCCCGGCTGCTCTTGAGTTCCCTGTTCGCTTCCTCCAGCTCGTCCCGGCTCTTCTTCAGCTCCTCATTTTTTTCC
This sequence comes from Lachnospiraceae bacterium UBA4317, assembly GCA_002394525.1. The sequence continues at coordinate 2,170 of DGUF01000124.1, forward strand.
GCGAGGACGATCCGGTCGGCCTCCTTTTCCTGTGCCCGGGCCCGGGCTCTCTGCGTCTCGCGATGGGACAGGAAGAGGATCAGGGCCGCCACCGCCAGGATCAGGGCCCCGAAGATTCCCATGTGATCCAGGATCATGTCGGCGGTCGTATAGGTGTATAGTTTCTCCGCATAGCGGTCTGCTACGTTCTGGGCATAGTCTTCTCCGACCACATTGATGCCGCGGTTAAGGAGGCGAAGCAGGCCCTCGTTGCCGATCCTGATTCCGAAGCAGCGGGTGTCATTGCGGCTGATCTGCCGGAACTGAAGGGTCCGGTACTTTCTGTTTTTTAAAATATCATTGACCCGCAGGCCGTTGAGCAGGGCGCTGCCGGCCCGGCCGGCCAGGACCTCATCCAGGCAGGCTTCAACAGAGGGGCAGTAACGAATCTCCGCGTCCGGGAAGCTGGCCTTGACAAAATAGTCCTGCATGCGGTTTTTTTCATTGACCGCAAAGCATTTGACCGTCTCCTCGCTGTACTCCCCCCTGTAGATCAGCTCCGTCGAAGCCGTGATGACAGGCGTGGACTGGTAGATCCCGTTTTCCTCCGCAAAATACAGGCCGCCACCGACCGGAAAGACCACATCGGCCTCACCGCTGTTTACAGCGGCGATCATCTGATCATAATCGGGATATCCCTGAAAGCTGACGTTCAGGCTGGAGACTCCCATGCTGTCCATCATTTTGGGAATCAGATCCCGGATCAGGCCGGTCACCTCCCCCTGTGCGCCGGTGTCGCTGTAGGGGAGATAATTCTCCAGATAGCCCACGCGGAGGGAATCATTGCTGTCCAGCCATTCTCTCTCGACAATGGAATAAGCCCGGCTGGACAGACTGCCCGGATAATACCTGGCACTGAGGGTATTTAGATAGTTGGGCTCCTCCGCCTCCAGCAGGGCCTGAGCGGTATTGAGCTCGGAGACCAGGTCCGGTCTCTGCCTGTTGACACAGAGATAATAGTCCGACGCCCCGTAGGCGCAGACGACCTCGGCGTCGTCCCGGCCATAGGCCCCGCCGCCTTCGATCGCCAGAATATCAAGCTTATAGGCATCGAAGTCCGCCAGCAGAGTCTCCGTGTCCTTGAATTTCTGAATATCCGCCTTTACATGGTGGTCCTCCAGATATTTCTCCAGCACGCTGGCCATGGCGCTGTCCAGAACACCGAATTTCTTCCCGGCCATGGTCGCCGGATCCGCCGTGATATCCGTGTCCTCCACATGCCTGACCAGCTCATAATTCTCATGGCCCATGGGTGCGTCCGGATAGCCAATCAGGCCCGACCGGTCCTCTCTCCAGGCCAGCCCCGCCAGCAGGTCGATCTCCCCGTCCAAAAGCATCTGGTAGAGGTCGGCGAAGCCCCCGTAGACATACTCATATTCCCAGCCGGTGTACTCCGACAGCTTGCGGTAATACTCATAGGCGTAGCCGGTCTTGACGGCGCCCTCCCGGGCTCCCTCCTGAAAGACCTCGTTCTCGTAGTAACCGACCCGGACCGGACTTTCACTATTTTCATTCGAAGGTGTGGCCGCTTCTGCCGGGGCCGCGGCTGTTTTCTCCGAAGCAGCGGCTGTTTCATTCGAAGGTGTGGCCGCTTCTTCCGGGGCCGCGGCTGTTTCTTCCGAAGACGCGCCCGTTTCCGCCGCACGGACAGGCAGCGGCCCAGACCCGGCCGGCCCGCCCTGAGCCATCAGTAGAATCATGCAGACAAACGCCGCGAGCAGGCGGAAAATCCTTCGATTATCTTTTCTATTATCTATGCGGAATAAATGTTTCATCAGGCATTCTCCTCCGAGCATAATCTAATAAAAAAAATAACACACCGCATCTTTCTTTACAATCAAAATGCAGGGCTGAACAGGTTCAAAGCTACAGCCCCTCAAAGGGCTTGAACCTGC
>DGUF01000124.1:4215-7549 GCA_002394525.1 Lachnospiraceae bacterium UBA4317
GCTGCGCAAGGTCATTTCCGCTTCCTGAACAGTTCGTTCCAATACGTTTTGAAAAAGAGGACCAGTGTCGTAGAAGCAGCTGTCAGATCCGCAACAGGCTCCGCCAGAAATACGGCACTGATTTTTTCACTGAAGAAATGCGGCATGAGATAGATGAGGGGAATCAGCAGGATCACTTTCCGGAGCAGGGCAAGAAAGATGGAGGTTTTGGCATTTCCCAGCGCGACAAAGGAATTCTGGCAGGCAAACTGGGCGCCCATCATGATCAGGGCGGCAAAATAATACCGGATATAGCGGGTGGCATACGCAATGAGCTGCGGCTCATCGGTGAAAATGCCGACCACCAGCCGCGGGAAAAGCAGGATGCCCAGCCAGAGCGTGCCTGCATAGACCAGGCTGGTCACGAGCAGGAGACGGATATTTTCGGAAACACGTTCATAATTTTTCGCGCCGTAATTGTAACTGGTGATCGGCTGCGCTCCCTGAGACAGACCCTGGAGCGGGAGCACCGCGATCTGCATCACCGCGGAAAACACTGCCATGGCTCCCACTGCGGCATCACCGCCATAGCGCAGCAGGGACCGGTTGAACGCAATGGAGACGAAACATTCAGTCAGCGTCATCAGAAAGGGCGCCAGCCCCAGGGCGAGGCAGGGCCGGATCAATCCGGGCGCCGCGCGGAAATTCGCAGGCCGCAGCCGCAGCACAGAGCGTTTTCCAAAGAGAAAGGCCAGGGCGAGGGCCGCGGACACTGTCTGCGAGATCACTGTAGCTGCCGCTGCTCCCACAACCTCCATTCCAAGGTAAAAAATGAACAGAGGGTCCAGTACCAGATTGAGCAGCGCGCCCACCAGAACGATTTTCAGACTGACTCCGGTAAACCCCTGCGCCGTGATAAATGCGGACAGCCCGACTGATAACAGAGCGCATACCGTCCCGCATAAATAAACGCGGAGATACCCGAGCGCATAAGGAAGCGTCTGCGCGCTGGCCCCGAACTACAGCAGGGCAGGCCTGGCCAGCGGCTGCCCGATCAGAGTCAGTACAATTCCGATGGCAAAGAGCCAGACGCTGCACACGCCCAGCAGCCGCTCCGCATCCTCGATCCGGCCTTCTCCATACAGGGCGGAAACACGGGGCGCGCCGCCTGCCCCGATCAGCTGAGCGAAGGCAATGATCACGATCATGATCGGCATGCAGACACCGACACCGGTCAGCGCTGCGCTTCCGGAGCCCGGAATGTGGCCGATATGATATCTGTCCGGAATCTGTCCGGAATCTCTAAAGAAAAAACAGCCGGCAGAGCGCTTCACTGGCTCTGCCGGCTGTCCCGGATTCACTTCTCATTTACAGGTGCTATGGCTTTAAAAACTGTTATTGCAGGTGACTTATTATTACAGGCAGCTTGATGTTGCAGGAATTCCGTTGCCGAAATATCCTGCGCGGTCATCAGCCTGCGATCGCGATGGTCTTCTTCTCAGGAATCTTGGGCGCTTCCTTTTTAGGAACAACGATCCTGAGGACGCCGTCCTCGAATTTGGCGCTGATCTCTTCCTCGGTGACATTACGGCCGACGAAGAAGCTTCTCTGCATGGAACCGGCGTAGCGCTCCTGGCGGATCACTCTGCCTTCCTCATTCTTCTCGTCCTGGTCCAGGCCCTTGGAGGCGGCAACGGTGAGGTTGCCCTTCTCGAGGGTCAGGGTGATCTCATCCTTCTTGAAGCCGGGCAGATCAATATCGATCTGGTACTTGTCCTCATTGTCGTGGACGTCGGTCTTCATGAGGTGAGCGGCGTTCTTGCCGTAGAGCTTTTTATTCACATCCTCGAGGCCAAGATCCCTGAAGGCCGGGAATGTCGGGAAACGAAAATCCATCCAGTCATCAAAAAGGTTTTCACCAAAAATACTAGGATATAACATGATCTTTACCTCCTGTCTTTTATTTTTACTCCGGTCCCGCAGCACCGGGCCGCGGGACCGGGTAATCATCTTATTATCTTTTTCCTCTTCTGCTTCTGTGCGGCTATTGATGTTTGAGCGGTCCGGTTGCGGCTCCTGCCGCATCCAGCTGCCGGCAGTTATCAGTTATTGATCAGCTGTCAGCGCGCTCTCCTGTGTCGGTCAGCCCTCGATTGTAATGGTCTTCTTCTCGGGGATCTTTGCGGCCTCCTTCTTGGGGACCAGGAGCTTGAGGACGCCGTCCTCGTATTTAGCCTTGATCTCGTCCTCGGTCACGTTGTGGCCGATGAAGAAGCTTCTCTGCATGGAGCCCGCATAACGCTCCTGGCGGATCACTCTGCCCTTCTTCGTCTTCTCATCCTTGTCCAGGCCCTTGGAGGCCGCGACTGTGAGGGTGCCCTTTTCGAGCGTCAGGGTGATCTCGTTTTTCTTAAAGCCGGGCAGGTCGATGTCGATCTCATACTGGTCGTCATGCTCGTGTACGTCTGTCTTCATCAGGCGCGCTGCGTTTTTGCCGTACAGCTTCCTGTCAACATCGCCAAAATCCCTGAACGTCGGGAAGCTGAAGTCCATCAGGTCATCAAAAAGGTTCTCGCCAAAAATACTCGGATATAACATTGCTTTTTCCTCCTTTACTCATTCATCTGCTTGATGTCCCGGATCTTAGTCTGGTCTGCCACTGCCTTTCTCTTCCTTCCGGAAGGGGAACTGCACCGGCTTTTCACTTCATGGACCCGGTGAATGGATCGGATCTGTTGGAGCTTCCGGACCATTGATCTGGATTGTTATGAGCATCGGGACGGAGGAGTTTCAAGTGCTTCTCTGTCTCCCTTGTTCTATCTGTGTTATAACACCACTTGTTAGCACTGTCAAGCGGCGAGTGCTAATTTTTTTAAAAATTTTTTTCCCGGGACAGGCCGGACAGGTTTTTCACGAAAAAAATGAGCTGCTCCGGGGCATGAGTCACGGACGGAACGGTCTTCGGACGCAAAGTCTGTTCAATCTGCGCAGAGTTGGTTACGGGTGAAGTTCCGGTTGGACAGGTGGCTCCGAATTCGGACACAATGTCTGTTCAGTCTGCGCAGAATTGCGGGCAGACTGCCGGTTGGACAGACGGCTCCGTTTTTCCAAAAGGAAGAAGGAGCTGGCGGCCGGATTCCTCTCTGTATCATTTTTCGAACCGGAAAAGAAGGGCGGAAGCTTTTTCCTGCACTTGAGAATTTGTCCGGAAGTGGGATAATGAGTCAGTGAATACCGAAGATCCAGAAAAACGCAGATATTTCAAAAATATCGTCAAGGCACTTTGCCGGGACAGGTTTTCCATCCCGGCGACCTTTTGCGCTTCAGCATTATTATGATGTAAAGGTCAAAAGTA
>DGUF01000124.1:7710-9830 GCA_002394525.1 Lachnospiraceae bacterium UBA4317
GCCAGCGAGGGTAGAGCGAGAGCGTGCCCAAGGCGTTTGTGCAACTTGACGAGTCGGGGTTTACTTGACCACCTTTTGACCCTTACATCATTATTATTTGACATCATTATTTAGCATAATTATTTAACATCGTAGTTATAGAAGTCCTATGAATTCTCTTAATCCTTTCCCTTCCGGCAGAAGACAAAAAAACGGCAGCGTGGAGCTGCTACGCTTTTTGTTTACTTCTGTCATTATATTTTTTCATATCAATCTGGACCTGTGGGACCAGCAGAAAGTCATCGGCCTGGTCGGCGGAGCGCCTGTGACCTTTTTCATGCATGGAAATATTGCGGTCGAATTCTTTTTTCTGGTGACGGGGTGGCTGATGGCCGCATCTGTATACCGTAAAATCCTGGGAGCGGGCGGCAGCAGTGAGGCATCTCCTGCCGGAGCCGGTATCCGCATCCGCCAAAAGGTCACGATCTGGACCAGGGCCCTGGAGTCCCTGCGGGATACCCTTGGAGAGACCGCTCACTTTGTCGGCCACAAGGCCCGGGCGATCCTGCCCTATTATCTGACGGCCTGCGCGCTGACGCCGCTGATGCGGCTGGTGACTGACCGGTCCCTGACACCTATATATTTTCTGAAGAGGCTGCCATCGCTCCTGTTTCTGGAGCGGCTCGGTCTGGGCAAGGCTTTCATCGGCTGTACCTGGTATCTGAGTTCCATGCTGCTGGCCCTTTGTCTGGCTTATCCCCTGTGCCGGCGCTTCTACCGCTTCTACACCTGTTTCGCGGGGCCGGTCCTGGGCTGCCTCCTGCTGTGGGCCATGGTCGCGCAGACGGGATCTCTGGGAGATATCGGGGACTGGTTTTATATCACCTACAAGACCAATGTGCGGGCCTTCGCGGAGATCTCCATCGGGGCGGCCTCCTTTGAGTGCAGCCGTCTGCTGAGCGCGGGCTTTTCGGGCCGGAGCTCTGCAGGGGCAGGACGGGACGCCTCACAGGAAAGCCGGGGCTCATCAAGGGCAAGACGGAGCATCTCCCAGCTGGCCCTGTCCTCGTCCGCCGGCAGGCTGACACAGGAAAACACGGGCTCTTCCGGAAGGCAGTCTGTGCGGGAAAGCTTTCCAGTCACCTTCTGCCGCGCCCTGCTGTCGCTGGCGGCAGTCACCGGCCTGGCCCTCTCCGTCGCCTATATGTGCAGCGCGATGGACAGAGTCTGGGCGCTCGCGGTCATCGGCCTGCTCTTTGGCGCGGTCACAATTGTCTTCAGCGGAGAGGGACTTCTCTGCCACGCGGGCCTGTTCCGCCATCCCTTCTTTCTGTACCTGGGGTCCATCAGCCTCCCCATGTATGTGTCCCAGACCCTCCTGCGCAGGGTGGTCCCCTTTTATTTTCCCAAGGTCAGTCAGTGGTCCCAGTGCCTGATGATCTATACAGGAATCATTCTGTTCGCTGTCCTGCTGCACATGGTCGTACCCGTGGTAAGCCGTATTCCGGCCCTGGTCCGCAGCCGGACCGGTCTGAGTGGGAGGCTCCACAGGCCGGCCTTCTTCCGGCAGAGGCCGTAAGGGTTTTGTGACAGGGGCCACGGGATTTTTTCCGGCAGAGTTCGCTTGTGTTCCGGCAGAGCCCGCTTGTGTTTTAGACTGCGGGTTGGGCCGGTTGGTCTTTTTGTTTTTCACCAGGTTGGGCCCGTTGGTTTTTGTTTTTTCTGCGGGTTGGGCCGGTTGGTTTTTTCCGCAGGTTCAGACGATTGGATTGTCGTTTCGGCGAATCGCACTGTGCGGCTTTTGATCCGCGCTGTTTTCCTCAGCGGCGTTTTTTAGCGGTTACTTTTTTAGCGGGTTTTCCGAACATAAAGCGGCGGGCGAAGTTGATCCCGATCTTGTAGGGCAGGGGCCGGAGGGCCTTGTCCGCCTCCTTGAGCTTTTTGCGGATGGGCAGGTTCTGGGGACAGTGCTGTTCGCATTTGCCGCATTCCACGCACTGAGTGGCGAAGGCGGGCCTCCGGGTGAGGCCCACGGTCTGGGCAAACTGAAAGCGGCCGGCGCTCTTCGACTCCGTAAACATGGCGTTGTAGCAGCGGAAGATGCCGGGTATGTCGACGCCCTTGGGACAGGGCATGCAGTA
>DGUF01000042.1:0-2382 GCA_002394525.1 Lachnospiraceae bacterium UBA4317
GACATTGCCCGCCCGGAGCAGACGCAAGCCTTAGCAGCTCCGCGCGAAGAGCTTTCATGTCCAAAGGATGGATCCGCTGAGGCCCGTCCCCTTCTCGTCCCTTTCCACCCTGCGCCCTGCATCAAGGCAAAGGCAGAAACCTCACAACGACGCACACGGCAAAATAGGCCAGCAGGACCGTGTAGGCCGCCCGGTCTCTTCCCTTGTAGATCAGGGGTTTCATCTTGGTGCGTCCGATGCCGCCGTGGTAGCACCGGGCCTCCATGGCCATGGCCAGGTCATTGGCCCGACGGAAGGCGGATATAAAGAGAGGCACCAGGAGGGGCACCAGGCTCTTCATCTTTTTGATCAGGTTTCTGCTCTCAAAGTCCGCGCCGCGGGCGATCTGGGCCTTCATGATCTTGTCAGTCTCCTCCATGAGGATGGGGATGAAGCGGAGGGCAATAGACATCATCATGGCGATCTCGTGGACCGGAACGTGGAAGCGGCGGAGGGGGCCCAGCAGGCTCTCGATGGCATCGGTCAGCTGGTTGGGGGTCGTGGTCAGGGTCATGAGAGAAGACCCGATCACGAGCAGGGACAGGCGGATCCCCATTTTGATGGCAAAGACCAGACCCTCCCTTGTGACCCTGAGGAAACCGATGCGGGCGATCTCCTGTCCCGGTGTCAGAAAGAGGTTGAAGGACATGGTGATCAGGAGCAGGATCAGGATGGCGCGCATGCCCCGGACGATGTAGGAGACCGGGACGTTGGAGAGCCTGATCATGGCGATCAGAAAGAGGGCGCAGATCAGGTAGCCGGCGAAGCTGTCCACCACAAAGAGGGAGATGATATAGACGAGGGTGCCGACCAGCTTGACCCTGGGGTCGAGCCGGTGGAGCAGGGAATCCGTCTGGTAGTATTGTCCTAAAGTGATATCTTTAAACATATTCTCTCCGTTCGGTAATCCGTCAGGTGAATAGCTTCATGATCTCTTCCGCGGCCTCTTCGACGGTCAGGGCGTCGGTCGGGACGTCCAGGCCCCGGTCGCGCAGGGTGTGCATGATATAGGTGATCTGGGGAGCGGACAGGCCAAGCTCCTCCAGCTCTGTGTAGTGGCGGAAGACCTCTGTCGGGGTCCCGTCAAAGACCTTTTTTCCTCTGCCCATGACGACGATCCTCTCCACGTACCGGGCGACGTCGTCCATGCTGTGGGAGACCAGGATGATGGTCATCTCGAGTTTTTTCTTCATGTCCGAGATGAGTCCCAGGATTTCGTCCCGGCCGCGGGGGTCCAGGCCGGCCGTCGGCTCATCCAGGATGAGGATATGGGGGTGCATGGCCAGTACGCCCGCGATGGCGGCGCGGCGCTTCTGGCCGCCCGAGAGGTCAAAGGGGGAGGTCTTGTAGTATTCCTTCCCCAGCCCGACGTCGCGCAGGGCCTCCTCGGCGCGCTGTCTGCAGGTCTTTTCATCCAGGCCCAGGTTGCGGGGGCCGTACATGACGTCCGAGATCACATCCACCTCGAAGAGCTGATGCTCGGGGTACTGAAAGACCAGGCCGACATTGGCGCGCAGGGCCTTTTTGTCGAAGCCGTCGGCATGGATATCCTCTCCATTGTAGAGGACCCGGCCTTCTGTGGGCTTCAGGAGGCCGTTGAGGAGCTGGACCAGGGTGGATTTTCCAGATCCCGTGTGGCCGATCAGGCCGATGAACTGGTTGTCGGGGATCTCCAGGCTCACATCCTCCAGGGCCGCTGTCTGCATGGCCGTGCCCTTTTCATATAGATAACTTACATTTTCCAGCTTGATTCCCATCTCACTCAACCAGCCTTTCCAATCCTGGCAAGGGCCTCTGCCAGCTCCTCTTTGGTCAGGATTCCCTCCGGTATATCCAGCCCCTTCTGCCGCAGCATATGGGCCAGGAGGGTGACCTGGGGGACGTCGAGATGCAGGGCCTGCATCTCCTCCACTCTGGAAAAGATCTCCCGCGGGGTCCCCTGCATGGCGATCCTTCCCTCATCCATGACAAAGATATAATCCGCCCTGATGGCCTCCTCCATGTAGTGGGTGATCAGGATAATGGTGATGTCCTCTCCCCGGTTCAGGGTCCAGGCCGCGTTGATCACGTCCCGACGGCCGGAGGGATCCAGCATGGCGGTCGGCTCATCCATGACGATACATTTGGGATGCATGGCGATGACGCCTGCGATGGACACCCGCTGCTTCTGGCCTCCGGACAGGCGGTTTGGAGATTTTTTGCGGTACTCATACATGCCGACGGCATTGAGGCTCTCCTCCACCCTGGACCAGATTTCTTCGGTGGGCACACCCATGTTTTCGGGTCCGAAGCCCACGTCCTCCTCGACGACCTGGCCGATGATCTGGTTGTCGGGATTCTGGA
>DGUF01000042.1:2431-11958 GCA_002394525.1 Lachnospiraceae bacterium UBA4317
GGGATTCTGGAAGACCATGCCCGCCGTCTGCCGGATGTCCAGGACCCGGTCCTGATCCTTTGTATCCATTCCGTTGACCCAGACCGTCCCCTCCGTGGGATGGAGCAGGGCGTTGAGATGCTTGGCCAGGGTCGACTTGCCGGACCCGTTGTGGCCCAGAATGGCGATAAACTGGCCGGGGGCGACGTCCAGGGTCACATCGTCGATGGCGCGGACCGTCCCGGAGGGATTGCCCTCCTCATCTCTCTGGATATAATCGTGGATCAGCTTGCTGATTTTAATCATGGATTTTCCTCTGTTTTGCAGGGCCTGCAGCGCGCCGGATGCGGGTTGACATGTCTTGTTTTTCAAAGACAGGCCAACATCTTCCAACAGCTTTGCGAAGCAAAGATGTTCCGCATACCGTGCTGCATCCGATGAAGAATAAATCTCTGGTCCTGAAAAAAGGTTCTCAAGTTTCAAAAAGTTCTCAGATTCCCAAAAAACACTGGGGTCCTGAAAAAAGAAAGCCTCCGGGACTGTTCCCGGAGGCTCTTGCATCCTTCCATACAGGAAGGCAGGTCCCTTGCCTTTTGCGCTGTCCTGTACTTATATGACTCTATGATGTGACTGACCGCAGCCGCTCATGGCCGCAGGGGCCGGAAAGCGTTCCGGGCAGTCAATAATCATTTACATGATTCATGTTCATGATCATTCACGATCATGATCATATTCAGATCAGACAAACTCGAGGACGACTTCCATCGCACCATCGCCGCGGCGCTGGCCGATCTTGATAATCCTGGTGTAACCACCGTTTCTGTTGGCATACTTGGGGCCGTACTCGGTGAACATCTTGTCAACGAGGTCGATCTTCTTGGTAGCCTTCTTGCGGCCCTTGGCCTCCTGGGGAACTTCCACTACGGGATAGAGGTAGCGCAGGATCCTTCTTCTGGCGTGCAGACGGCTGGGAGCGTCCTTGGTGACCTGCTTCTCGACTTCGTCATAAACGGTTACGCGCTTGCCGTCAACGACCTCTTTGACGCGCTTGCCGTCCTTGTCCTTGCGGGCAACCTTGGCCTTGACAGTGACAGTCTCGAAGTTGTCGCGCTCCTTGACAGCCATGGTGATCATGGGCTCAACGATCTTGCGGATTTCCTTGGCGCGGGCCTCGGTGGTGGTGATCTTTCCGTGATAGATCAGAGCGGTGACCTGGTTGCGGAGCAGGGCCTTTCTCAGCTTGGTCTTCTTGCCTAACTTTCTATACATTGCCATCGGTATATTCCTCCATTCGTTATGATGATGCCGGCGGCAGGGCTCTTTGGTCTTATCTGCAGCCGGTTCCGGAAAAGGCTTTGGGGCCGGCCCTGTCCTGCGGGGCGGGGCGGCATGCTCTTCCGGCCATCTCCTGCCGCGCACCCGGTGGATTTACCGCGGCCGGAAATCAGTGAAAGCAGGGCACAAGCCTGCCGGACGACAGGCCTGCACCTTCTTAATTATACACAACTATTCAGCCCCCCTATATTGCAGGTGCTCTGCACCTGCAATCCATGGGCGTTCCGGGGCGCTTCGCGCCCTGTCCGCCCCGTGAAAACGGCCATTATTTGCCCGAAATGCAAGCATTTCGTCCTGCATATTGTCCGTTTTCACGGGGTGCTGAATTGTTTTATTTTATCATGCGTTCTCTTCACTCGAATTGAGCTTGAGACCCAGCTCTTTGAGCTTCTCAAGGACCTCCTCAAGAGACTTGCGGCCGAGGTTTCTGACCTTCATCATCTCTTCGGGAGTCTTGTTGCAGAGCTCTTCCACCGTGTTGATGCCTGCCCTCTTGAGGCAGTTGTAGGAACGGACGGAGAGCTCGAGCTCATCGATGCTCATCTCCAGTGCCTTCTCCTTGGGATTCTCCTTCTCCTCGGAGATGACTTTGGCGGTCCTTGCCTTCTCAGACAGGTTGATGAATACGCTCAGATGCTCGCTGAGGACCTTGGCCGCAAGGCTGACTGCCTCGTCGGGCGCGATCGTTCCGTCTGTCGTCACATCCAGTGTGAGCTTGTCGAAGTCTGTCTGCTGTCCGACACGGGTATTCTCCACGGCCACATTGACCCTGTCGACGGGCGTGTAGATTGAATCAATCGGGATCACGCCGATCTTGAGATCAGGGGTCTTATTGCGGTCGGAGCTGACATATCCCCTGCCCTTGGTGATCGTGAGCTCGATGAAGAGTCTGGCATCCTTGCCGCTCAGAGTCGCGATCACGAGATCAGGGTTCATGATCTCGATATCGGAGTCGATCTGAATGTCGGAAGCCCGCACGACGCCCTCGCCTTCATAATCGATAAAGGCGGTCTTGGGCTCGTTGGACTCGCTGTCATTCTTGATCGCAAGGCTTTTGATATTCATGATGATCTCGGTGACATCTTCCTTGACACCGGGAATCGTGCTGAATTCGTGCTGTACACCATCAATTTTGACCTGGCTCACCGCAGCGCCGGGAAGTGAAGAGAGCATGATCCGGCGGAGGGAATTTCCCAATGTGATGCCGTAGCCTCTTTCCAGAGGTTCGACAACAAATCTGCCGTATTTTTTATCATCGGAAATCTGAACGACTTCGATGCTCGGTCTCTCAAAATCAAACACTCGTAAATCCTCCTTTGCGCTCTGCGCTCAGTCCTTAATTACTTGGAGTACAACTCGACGATAAGCATCTCGTTCACGGGAACGTCGATCTGGTCCCTCTTGGGCAGCTGGCTGACTGTGCCCTTGAGAGCTTCCTTGTCAACGTCGACCCATTCGGGAGTCAGTCTGCCGGAAGCAACCTCGGAGATGTCCTTGAATCTCTGGATGTTCTTGGATTTCTCCCTGACTTCGATGACATCTCCTGCCCTGACGATGTAGGAGGGGATGTTGACGATCTTGCCGTTCACGGTGATGTGCTTGTGGCCGACAACCTGGCGGGCCTCACGGCGTGTGCGGGCAAATCCCATGCGGAAGACAACATTGTCCAGACGGCTCTCGAGCATGGTCATGAGGTTCTCACCGGTCATGCCCTTCATCCTGTCGGCCTTGTCGTAGTAGTTGCGGAAAGGCTTCTCGAGGACACCGTAGATGAATTTGGCCTTCTGCTTCTCGCGCAGCTGCATGCCGTACTCACTCATCTTGCGGCTTCTGCGGATCAGCTGTCTCTTGGACTTCTTGTCATAACCAAGGAAAGTGGGATCGAGGTCGAGAGATCTGCATCTCTTCAGTACCGGAGTTCTGTTTACTGCCATGATAATATTCCTTTCTCTTTCTGCTGCCCGCTCCCGGCGGCCCTTTGCTGCCGGCCCTGCAGGCGCATGTTGTTTACAGCTCTCTTTCAGGCCCGCCCTGTAACAGGCGGGTCAGGACCATCTCCTCTGTTCTCTGGACCGTATGGATCCTGCCGGAGAGCCTTCTTCCAAACATTTATAGTAAATGCGGATACGTTGTTTACAGTGTCTTCTATTTTTTCTATGCGCTATGATACCCGAAGATCCGGGACATCCGCATATTCAAAGAAGCATCTTCTTCCAACCATACCCCGCGCATGCCTGAAAAAAGCATGCACCGAAAAACAAGTCCTGGTCAGACTCTTCTTCTCTTGGGAGGGCGGCAGCCGTTGTGGGGGACCGGAGTGACATCAGTGATGCTGATGATCTCAAGGCCGTTGGAATTCAGCGCGCGGATCGCGGCTTCTCTGCCTGATCCGGGTCCCTTTACGAAGACGTCGACAGCCTTGAGCCCATGGATGAGCGCTGCCTTTGTAGCCGTCTCTGCAGCCATCTGTGCCGCATAGGGAGTAGATTTCCTTGAACCTTTAAAGCCCAGACCGCCTGCACTTGCCCAGCTCAGAGCGTTGCCCTGGGTATCAGTCAGGGTAACGATCGTATTATTAAAAGAGGACTGGATGTGCGCCTGTCCGCGTTCAACGTTTTTCTTGACACGTCTTACCTGCTTCCTTCTGGAAGCACTTGTCTGCTTTGCCATAAAACTAACCTACTTTCTTTCCCGATAGTGTGATGGATCCGGCATATGAATGTAGTTATGCCGGCAATATCAATTATTTCTTCTTGTTCGCGATGGTCTTCTTGGGACCCTTGCGTGTTCTGGCGTTGGTCTTGGTCTTCTGGCCGCGGACGGGAAGACCTCTTCTGTGACGGATGCCTCTGTAGCAGCCGATCTCAGTCAGACGCTTGATGTTCATGGCGACTTCTCTGCGGAGGTCACCTTCGACCATGTACTCCTCAGCGATGACTTCGCTGAGCTTCTTGACTTCTTCGTCGGTCAGGTCTCTGCATCTGGTATCAGCATTGACGCCTGCCTTCTCAACGATCTTGGTTGCAGAGGTACGGCCGATGCCATAAATGCTGGTCAGGCCGATCTCGACACGCTTGTCTCTGGGTAAATCAACACCTGCGATACGAGCCATTGTATAAACTCTCCTTCTCCATTGTACTGCGTGCAGCGCGGCGGCTGATCCGCTCCGCTGCATATTACTGATTGACTGGGGCAAAAATACTTCGCCCAACCGGCGCCCGGCCGGTCTTTCCACTGCGATCGGAGATCTTTTCAGACCTCCCGGTCCCTTCCGGGATCGTGTCATCGGCATGGTATCAAAGAGTAATGCGCTGCCCCGGTTTTTGTGGTTCCTGGGTTAACGGGGCGCCATCTATTCTATGATCAGAGCAAATACAAGCTCGCTCAACCCTGCCTCTGTTTGTGTTTCGGATTCTCGCAGATGATCCTGACGATGCCTTTGCGCTTAATGACCTTGCACTTGTCGCACATAGGCTTCACGGAAGCTCTAACCTTCATCTCCTGCTCCTTTCATGAATGGTATGCGGGCGAGCCGCACACCTGTTACCAGGTATAGAAGCGCTGATGACCACTGTCTCCGGCTGCAGTTGGGTCCTGCAGCGGCGGAAAAGTCCGGTCCGCGTTTCCAGGTCCGAAATCACCCCGTCCTTTGAAATGCGTAGATACGGTTTAAGACAGGACAATTGAGCAAGGGTTTCCCCCTGCTCATTTACAGACCAAAATATAATAGCACAGCATTTTTTGTAATGCAAGAACTATTTTTGTATATTTTAAAAGCCGCACCGCGGCCGCTTTTCACATGTACACGCCCGGTGAGGGGCGTGTACATGCTGCGGGCAATGCAGCTCTCATTCGCAGATCTCTGACAGTGAATGTTGATCACTTGTCTCTCCAGATGATGCGGCCCTTGGTCAGGTCATAGGTGGACATCTCCAGTGTGACCTTGTCCCCGGGCAGGATGCGGATGAAATTCTGACGAAGCTTCCCGCTGATGTGGGCAAGGATGACCGCGTCATTTTCAAGGCGCACCTTAAACATGGTGTTGGGCAGTTTCTCTATTACGATTCCTTCGAGTTCGATAACGTCTGCTTTTGACATTTAACCCTCCAAAATTTTGCTGATTGCCTGGAACACTTCCTGCATATCTTTGGTCCCGTCGACGGTGCGCAGGGCTCCCTTCTTATCATAGAAGTCGATCAGGGGCTGGGTCTGATCATGATATACGGCCAGTCTGTTCTGCACGGTCTCGGGCTTGTCATCCGCGCGCTGGATCAGCTCGCTTCCGCAGCTGTCGCAGATTCCCTCTTTTTTGGGAGGAATGAATTCAATGTGGTAGGAAGCTCCGCACTTGGGGCAGGACCTTCTGCCGCTCATGCGCTTAACGATATTCTCATCGGGCACATCCACATTGATCGCGTAGTCGATCTTGTCGCCCGTCTTTGCCAGAGTCTGTGTCAGGACCTCGGCCTGGGGGATGGTGCGGGGGAATCCATCAAGGATATAGCCCTTCGCGCAGTCATCGGCCTTGACCCTGTCGAGAAGGAGCTCGACGGTCAGCTCATCGGGGACCAGCTGTCCCGCATCCATAAAGGCCTTGGCCTTTTTGCCCAGCTCTGTTCCGTTCTTGATATTGGCACGGAAAATATCGCCGGTAGAAATGTGGGGAAGGCCGAACTTCTCAGCCATCATCTGGGCCTGGGTTCCCTTACCCGCTCCGGGTGCTCCGAGCATAACGATCTTCATGGTATACCTCCCTTTTGCTGTCATGGGGTAAAAAACTACATCCGGTCTCTATTGTAATCGGCATGTTGTAAAAACACAATATCCGAAGACAGTCCGGCACCGGCTCTCTATGAATACAGCCGCAGCTTTTCCCGCCTTCGGAATCATTTTAATCGTTCAGGAAGCCTCTGTAATTTCTGACAAGCATCATGGATTCGACCTGCTTGATCGTCTCGAGTACGACACTCACGACGATGATCAGGCTGGTTCCGCCAAAGGAGATCGAGGCATTGAAGAGCCCTCTGAAGATAAAGGGCAGGATGCCGACGATCGTGAGGCCGATGGCGCCGATAAAAATGATGTAATTGAGGATCCTGTTGAGGTATTCACTGGTGGGTCTGCCCGGTCTGATTCCGGGAATGAATCCGCCGCGCTTCTTCAGGTTATCCGCGATCTCGATCGGGTTGAAGGTGATCGAAGTGTAGAAATAAGCGAAGAAGATCAGGAGCAGGATGTAGAGCAGCAGGCCCGCTGTGTACCTGATATAGGAGGGATTGCACCAGTAGGAGGAGCTCAGATAGCGAAGGACCTCGGACCAGATGCCTGTTCCCTTGTATCCGGCCAGTGTGGAGATAATACCGGGGAACTCCATCAGGGAAGACGCAAAGATGATCGGCATGACGCCGGCTGTGTTCACCTTGAGCGGAATGACGGAATTCTGTCCGGCAGTAAATCTCCTGCCGTTGATCTTCTGCGCATAGGACACGGGGATCTTGCGCTCCGCGTCGTTGAGCAGAATGACCATGACTACCATGACCAGAATGACTGCAATAATGATAACGGTCGCCACTGCGCCGATCGCAACGGTCTTGCCGATGACGAACTGCTGGAAGAGAGCGGCGATATCCTGAGGCATCCTCGATACGATGTTGATGCACAGGACGATGGAAATACCATTACCGATTCCCTTGACTGTGATCTGTTCGCCGATCCACATAAGGAAGGCGGAGCCGGCAGTCAGGGTTGCTATGACCATGATCACGTTGAGGGCGTTGAACTCCTCCAGAAGGCCCTGGCGGCCGAAGCCGATGGCCATTGCGGAGGATTCCAGAAGGGCCAGTGCCACGGTGACATAGCGGGTGATGGCGGTCATCATCTTTCTGCCTTCCTCGCCTTCCTTCTGCAGCTCCTCGAGCTTGGGAATGGCGATGGTCAGCAGCTGGATGATGATGGATGATGTGATGTAAGGCGTGATGTTCAGCGCCAGGATCGACATATTGAGGAAGGACCCGCCCGTAAAAGCATCCACGAAGCTGAATGCGTCGCCGGTCTGCTGGGCGAACCAGTCCGCAAAATAGTTTCTGTCAACACCCGGTACAGGGAGCTGGCAGCCGAAACGGATCACAATCATCATCAGAAAAGTAAACAGGAGTTTCATCCTGATTTCTTTTACTTTGAAAACACTTTTGATCGAGTCGAACATTTTATCAGGCCTTTCCGAAATTGTGTACCCCCTGTCCGGAACTGCCGCCCTGCGATCCACTGTACCGGAATTCTGCTTATACATCCGCACATACAGTGTCTTGCTTCGCGGGCATAACGTTCCTGTGGATAAAGGGCAAGCCATACCGGACTGGATCAGGCCGGTATGGCGTTACTATTTCTTTGTCTATCAGCGGCCAACTGTCTCTGCTGTGCCGCCGGCTGCCTCGATCTTCTCCTTGGCTGCGGCGCTGAAGGCAGTCACCTTGACGGTGAGCTTCTTGCTCAGGTCCGCATTGCCGATGATCTTGACACCGTCGCCGATCTTGCTGACAGCCCTGCTCTCGAGAAGAGCCTGCTCATCAACGACCGCACCGTCCTCAAATCTCTCGAGGGCGCTGATATCGACAGCGACGATATCCTTGGAATTGTAGCAGGTGAAGCCCCTCTTGGGAAGTCTTCTGTAAAGGGGCATCTGGCCGCCTTCGAAACCGGGCCTGGGAGCTCCGCTCCTGGCCTTCTGTCCCTTGTGGCCATATCCGGCAGTCTTGCCGTTGCCTGAACCATGGCCGCGGCCTCTGCGGTAATTGTCATGCTTGGAGCCTTCAGCAGGCCTCAGATTATGTAAATCCATTACTTTACCTCCTAAATCAGTCCAGCTCTTCGACTTTGACCATGTGATTGATCAGTCTGATCTGTCCTCTTGTAGCGGCGTTGTCAGGAAGGATGACAGAGCTGTTGAGCTTCTTGAATCCCATGGACTTGACGATCGCACGATTCTTGGGAACAGCACCGATTACAGACTTGATCAGGGTAATTTTCAGCTTCTTCGGCTCAGCTGCTGTTTCTTTCACATCTGTAGGCATTGTCTATTCTCCTTTCAGATATTATGTCTCAAACTGATCCCGGATCGATCAGCCCTTGAGGTCAGCGACAGATTTGCCGCGCCTTGCAGCGACTTCTTCCGGAACTTTCAGCTGGCTGAGACCGTTGATGGTTGCCAGTACGACGTTCTGCTTGTTGTTGGAACCAAGAGACTTGGTACGGATGTTCTTGATGCCGGCCAGCTCACAGACGGTACGCGCAGGGCCACCTGCGATGATACCGGTACCATCGGGAGACTTCTTCAGAAGAACGGAAGCGCTGCCGTATTTGCCGATGTAGTCGTGAGAGATGCTGGCGACTTCGTCGAGCGCGACGCTGACGAGGTTCTTGGAGGCATCCTCTCTGCCCTTGCGGATGGCTTCCGGAATTTCAGTTGCCTTGCCAAGGCCGCAGCCGACATGGCCGTTGCCGTCACCGACGACTACGAGTGCCGTGAACCGCATATTACGACCGCCCTTGACGACCTTTGTGACACGCTTGATGGCTACAACCTTGTCGGTCAGCTCCATCTGGCTTGTATCAATCATTGTACGTTTCATCGCTCAATCTCCTCCTTAGAATTCCAGGCCAGCCTTGCGGGCAGCATCAGCGAGAGCGGCAATCTTGCCCATGTAGATATAGCCGCCGCGGTCAAAGACCACTTCCTTGATTCCCTTCTCAGCTGCTCTCTTGGCGATCACTTCACCGACCTTCTCGGCTGCGGCAATGTCATCAGTATGCTCGACAGCGTCCTGGATTTCCTTTTCGATCGTGCCGGCGGCCACCAGAGTGGTCTGGGCATCATCGTCGATGATCTGTGCGTAGATGTGCTTGTTGCTTCTATATACGGCAAGGCGGGGGCACTGCGCAGTTCCGCTGATCCTGTTGCGGATTCTGGAGTGCTTTTTCTCGCGGATTGCCTTCCTGTTAGCTTTCTTTACCATTATGAATTCCTCCAAATTTACGCCGCCGGATGCTTCCCGAAAACGACCTGCATCCTGAGTGGAAGTCCTGTCATTGACTGTCTTTGCCTTCCGGCAGCCAGATCAGAATTATGGCTTTTTATAATAAAGTCCTGTATAAGGGTCCGGTCCCTGTGCGCGGGACCCGGATCATATTTATTTCTTACCGGTCTTACCAACCTT
>DGUF01000140.1:0-786 GCA_002394525.1 Lachnospiraceae bacterium UBA4317
GCCGTCCGGGCACTTCATGGCGATGCCGACGCGGTCCGCGTCGGGGTCGGTCGCCAGCATGAGGTCGGCGCCGACTTCCTTGGCCAGTTCCAGGCCCTTTTCCAGAGCCGCGAAAATCTCGGGATTGGGATAAGGGCAGGTGGTGAAGTAGCCGTTGGGATATTCCTGCTCGGGGACGATGGTGATGTCGGTGATGCCCATGTCGCCCAGGATGTGGGTCACGGGCACGAGGCCGGTGCCGTTGAGCGGGGAGTAGACCAGCTTGAGGCCGGCTGTCCTGCACAGACCCGGGCGGACCTGGCGGGCCTCGATGGCCTCATAGAGCGCGTTTTTGCAGTCCTCGCCGACGAATTTGATCAGGCCTCTCTCGACGCCTTCCGCGAAGGAGATGTAGTTGGCGCCGGTCAGGACGTCGGTCTTCTGGATCGCGTCATAGACGACCGCCGCCGCGTCGTCTGTCATCTGGCAGCCGTCGGGGCCGTAGGCCTTGAAGCCGTTGTATTTGGCGGGGTTGTGGGAGGCAGTGATCATGATGCCGGCGTTGCAGTTGTAATAGCGGGTGGCAAAACTCAGTGCCGGGACGGGCATCAGCTCGTCATAGATGCGGACATTGATGCCGTTGGCCGCGAGGACTCCAGCCGCGTCACGGGCGAAGTTCCAGCCCTTGAGACGGCTGTCATAGGAGATCGCGACTGTCTGCGTGCCGCCCTGGGTCTTGACCCATTCCGCGACACCCTGCGTCGCCTGACGGACGACCCAGATATTCATGCGGTTGGTGCCTGCGCC
>DGUF01000140.1:840-5793 GCA_002394525.1 Lachnospiraceae bacterium UBA4317
TTCATGCGGTTGGTGCCTGCGCCGAGTGTTCCGCGCAGACCGGCGGTTCCGAAGGAAAGCGCGATCGCGAAGCGCTCCTTGATGGCGTTGTCATCGCCCTCAATGCTCTGCAGCTCCGTGTGGAGGTCACAGTCGATCAGATCAGCTTCCAGCCAGCGTTTGTATTCATCCTGATACATAGTTTGCACCTGCTTTCTTGAAAAAAATGGTCAAAATGCTATACTTTTCGAGAAAAACCGCACGGGAATCCGGCAATTTCTCTAAAGTAAACTATATAGTTTTTTCCCCCTCATGTCAATTGGCATATGGGCGGACGCGCATTGCAGCCGGCTTTCCGGGTCTTGGGGTATCCATTGTGGAAAAGGCGAAAAAATGCTACTCTATAGGGCATGGGAAAAAGCTTTTTCATTTCACCCGCAGGAAATAAGGTATCCCCTGTTCCCGTCAGTCGAGGAGGTTGGTATGGGACATAAGCGACGTTATCATTTAAGCGCTTCATTTTATGCTGTTCTGTTTACGCTGGTCATTGCTCTTTTTCTGACATGGAAGATCGGGCTGTACCCCTTCGGAGACCACTATTTCCGCTATCTGGATGCAGACCAGTATTACGGCTTTTACGGATATCTGCAGAATTCATTCTTTTCAAAAAGCAATCTTTTATACTCATGGGGGATCGGCCTCGGAGACGGCATGCTGAGCACATACGGCTACTATGCCTCGAGCCCCTTTAATCTTCTCCTGGTTTTTTTCCGGAATGATCTGATCCTGGGCATGCAGGTGATCACCCTGCTGAAGGTCCTCTTCATCTCGCTGTCCTTTTGCCTGCTGCTCGATCCCTTTGACCGGGATCATGCAATGGAAAAGGGTCTCTTCTCGACGGCGTATGCCTATACCGGATACGTTGTTTTTTATGCATGGAATCTTTCCTGGCTGGACGGCGCAGGTCTCCTTCCTTTAGTGATATTTGGCCTGAAAAAGCTCTTATATGAGAAAAAAAAGGCCCTCTATATCATTGCGATCGGGCTTGCGATTCTCGCGAATTTTTACACCGGCTATATGATCTGTCTTGCGAGCGGCATCTGCTATGCTGCTTACTGTCTCTACATTGATTCCGCGGAGCCGTTCAGCTTCAGGAGGCTTTTCACTACATTCGGGACCTATCTGGTCTCCTCCCTGTGGGGCGTGGCCCTGTCGGTGGTGCTGTTTGTTCCCACCATCATGGCTCTGCCTGAAAACAGAAAGCAGAGCCTCGTCCAGATGCTGCGCAGTATGAAGATCAATTTCTCCGCCGCGGATTTTGTCTCCACATTTTATACAGCCTCTGTTCTGCCCAGAGACAGCGCAGACAATCTCCCTGTGACTTTTATCGGCATCATCCCCTTTCTCCTGCTGTTTGCGTATTTCCTGAACCGGAAGATCCGCCTGCGGGAAAAGGTTCTGTCCCTGCTTCTGACCGCGGTATTTGTATGCTCTTTTGCGGTCAGCTTTTTCACTATCATCTGGCATGGATTTTCGGTCAATTTCTGGTTTAACTACAGATATTCCTTCATTTTCAGTTTCCTGCTGCTCCTGATCGCCTATCGGTCTCTGACAGCGCTTTCCCGAAACTGGAGGATCCTCGTGGTCTCGGAGATCCTGTTCCTGCTTCTGACTTTCCTGGTCTTCGGGATCGACAGGTCAAACAGGCTGCACTTTGACGCGAAAATATTCTACTGCGATATTGCCCTGAGTCTTGCGGGGGCTCTTCTTCTCATTTTTTACTGTACAAAGAAGGCGCTTCCGAAGACTGCGGCAACAGCGGGGCTGGTCCTGCTGGTCCTGCTGAATTCCGGAAGCAACGCCTTTATCCTCCTGCAGTCGCCGCTCCAGAAGACTTCTGTGCAGGCATATTTCTCCAGACTCCACACTTATGAGGCGGTCAAGCAGAACCTCCCGGACCGGACGGTTGCCAGGATCGGAAACGACAATACCTGGGGGCGGTGTGAGGCCTGCCAGTTTGATTACGCGGGGACTGCCGTCTACGCGTCC
Organism: Lachnospiraceae bacterium UBA4317; assembly: GCA_002394525.1. Next base: position 2,869 of record DGUF01000140.1, read on the forward strand.
ACCATCGACATGGAGAAGCTGAAAGCGGCCAGAAGGCTTGGGCTTGCCTACAGGGCCCTGTGGTGTGAATATACCCTGCAGGCTCCCAGAAGCACGGACAATCTGCTGGGCTATCATTACCTGCTCTCCGACAATGAATTCTACGGGAAAAAGTTCCGCTCCCTCGGGAAACAGGGGGATCAGTACGTCTATAAAAATAACGACGCGCTTCCTCTTATTTTTTCGGTCGACCACCTGATCGATGCCTGTGAGGATCTGAATGATTTTGAATATCAGAACAAGTTTTTTGAAAGCTTCCTGCCTGAGGACACGGTGCAGGGGAAGATCTTCGAGCCGGTTCCATTTGAGATCGATAAGGACAAGGCTTCCCACAACATAGAATATACCGTTCAGGACTCCGGAGACAGCAAGGTCTATATCCAGCTTCCGATCCAGGAGATGAGTGTCAATGTCAGGAATTCCGGAGGAGAACAGGAAATCAAATATACGACTGCTCAGGAGATCTATCGCGTCGGGGAGCCTGATTCCGACGGCCTTCTGAAGGTGGAATTGAGCGCTGAACACAAGATCCCCTCAAGAGAAGTTTTTCTGTTTAAACAGCGGGAGGAGGTTGTGTCCGACTATGTTCAGCAGATCAGGGAAAGGCAGAACTGTGAGATCACAGAGCTCTCAAGCTCCCATCTGCGGATGGCTCTGAACGATCCGGCTGAAACGGTCTACACAACGACAATTCCTTATGACAGCGCATGGAAAGTGACTGTAGACGGAAAAAAGATCAGCACACAGGAAAATGCAGGATGTTTTCTTGCGTTCACCGTACCGGAAGGCAGTCATTCTGTTGATCTGGTCTATCACCCGAAGGGATTCCGGGCGGGAGCCATGATCTCCGCTGCGGCCCTGCTGCTTCTGATCCTGTCGGAACTCCCTGTTTTCAGGTCAAAAAGGAAGTATGCAAAGAAGCAGACTCTGAGGGATAACAGCTGATCAGACGCCGGATGCTGTTTTGCGGGAATTCAAGAATCCATTGTGGAAAATGTAAAAAAATGCTACTCTATAAGGTATGGAAAAGGACGTCTTAAGATGAGAGACGGATCCGGAAACAAATCAACCAAAACTTAGTCAGGAGCAGCATGCCATGAAGGCAAAGTCATATCATGAATGGTTTCTGCGGCACCAGGAGTATCTGACCGCGGAGCTCGCCAAAAAGCACAGTAAGTCCCAGGAGGAAAGCGGGGAGGGCGCCAGCCTTTCCGTCGAGGTGGTGACCTATTCCCATCTGAAAAACTATATCCTGTCGGGGGAGAGCCAGCCGGATATCCTGATCGCCTGTGACGACGACGGTCATCTGACGGACTATGCCGTTCAGCTGATATGTGACTTTTTCCTGGAAAATCCCAGGATCAACATGGTCTACGGAGACGAGGACCAGGTCGCGGACGGGGCCTTTGTCAATCCCTGGTTCAAGGCGGACTGGTCGCCGGATACTTTTTTATCGACCTTCTATTTCGGAAGTATCTTTGCCATCCGGTCCTCCACGCTGGGACTGATCAACCCCGGCAAGCGGACAGCCCAGGAATTCGAATCCGAATCCAGGATCCTGGAGGACGCGGTCGAGGAGCAGGAAGCCAGGCGGAACGAGCCGGACACGGCCCTGCGGTCCTGGATCTACGGCAAGCTCTGCCTCAAGGTGGCCCAGGCGGACGGAGGTTTCTCCAGGCGCCGCGGCGAAGAGCTCCCGGTCGGTCATATAGCGGAGATCCTCTTCCACGCAGACAAAAAGCCGGAGCCCTGGGACGCCGACCTGATCAGGGATTCCCTGACCGGCCGCTACAGCGCCGAGTCGGCCACGACCAGGCTGATCAGCATCATTATCCCCAGCAAGGACAATCCGGCCCTTCTGGAGCGCTGCGTCCGGTCCATTATCCAGCACGCCCATGTCCCCTTCGAGCTGATCATTGTCGACAACGGCAGCAGGGAGGACAACCGCGCCCGGACACAGGCGCTGGTGGACGAGATCAACAACGGCGATATGGCCGCTTCCTATATTTATAAAAAGATGCCCTTCAATATGGCAGGGATGAACAACCTCGGGGCGGCGGCCGCCAACGGGGAGATGCTGCTCTTCCTCCATGATGATGTTGAGATCCGCAAGTCGGGCTGGCTGTCCCACCTGTCCGAAAAGGCCAAGCTCCCCTATGTGGGGGCGGTCGGCATGAAGCTGCTGTACCCGGATTCCAACCTCATCCAGCACGCCGGGATCATGTCCGTGGAGGACGGGCCGGTCTACAAGCTCCAGTACAAGAGCAATGGAGAGGTCTGGTACCACGGCTTCAACAAGGGTGTGCGCAATGTACTGGCCCTCTCCGGGGCCTGCATCATGGTCCGCCGCGATGTGTTTACGGAGGCCGGCGGCTTTGACGAACAGAATTTCCCGGACGTTTTTACAAATGTGGACTTCTGTTACCGCGTCTATGAGAACGGCTATTACAATGTCGTACGCAACAATATGTATCTGTATTACTTTGACCCGGTCTCTGAGGAAAATCTGGAGACCCTGGAACAGCGTGAAAAAAACAGGCCGGCTGAGCTGGAGGCTCTGGACAGGCTCCATCCGGGCAGAAGGGGAAATGATCCCTTCTACCACAGGTACCTGGCCCGGGAGAGCAGTGAAGTGAGATTTGTGCCCTCGCTGGAGCTGGAAGAGTGAAAAAAACGCTCGATAGCGTTTTTTTCACTCCGGAGGTTTGTGACGGAGCACAAACCTCCATCTGATGCAAAAGAGAAATCGTCTTCACGAATTTCTCTTTTGCGATGCCTGCGCACTTCGCGCTCCGGCATGGTCGGAAAGATTGAAAAATCCTGTCGATACAGGATTTTTCAATCCGGTGCCTGTGCCGCAGGACGGCCCAGGCACCTGTGATCCTT
>DGUF01000140.1:5864-8527 GCA_002394525.1 Lachnospiraceae bacterium UBA4317
CGGAGAATTCGCCTTCGCGAAATTCTCCTCAGGGTGCCGCTCTTGCAAGCGGCATGCTGCGGAAGATTGAAAGAACGCTCGATAGCGTTTTTCACTCCGGATGACTATTTTTTACGGACCCACAGACCGGGAGAGCAGTGAGGTACAGCCGTGTCCCCTATAGGTTCGATTCGAAATAAAATTACATCTGCGGGAGAAAAAAGCGCGGAGAAGCTCCGCGCGGCTGCTGTGCGCGCAACAGCCAGAAACGGCAGGGTCTCCTATTCCTACGAGGAACCCCAGGAGGATGTGCTCCTGATGCAGGAGACCGTATCTGAGCGCATGAGGCAGGGGGAGACCCCGTCCTCCGTCCTCGGCTCCTCCGTCTTTCTGCGGGAGGGAGTCACGCCCCCCTTCTTTTCCATTTTCATGACCGTCCGGGAACCTGATCTGCGTCTCTTCCGGGCAAGTCTGACGTCAGTCCTGGACCAGACCTACGGGAACTTTGAACTCTACATTCTGGACCTGGGGATCTCTGACCAGGTCAGGGATGTGATCGCCTGGTACAGGGAGGAGAGACTGCATTATCTGGATGTCTCCGACGGGAGCGGTCTGACAGGCGCCTTCAACCGGGCGGCCGGAATGGCCGGCGGCGACTATATCCTGCGTCTGGAGTGCGGCGACCTGCTGACCAGGGATGCCCTGTTTGAGGCGGCCCTGGCCATTATGCAGACCGACGCGGAGATTCTCTACGCGGATGAGGACCGCAGGGACGCCCGGGGCAGGCATTTCAGCGATCCCTGGTTCAAGCCTGATTTCAGTGTGGATTACCTCTATGCGGTCGACTATGTATCCAGGATCCTCTTTGTGCGCCGGTCCCTCTTTCTGGCCCTGCGCTTCAGGGAGGGCTACGAGGAAGCCCCGGAATACGACCTTATCCTGCGGGCGCCCAAGTCCGGGATCCACCATATCCAGAGGGTCCTCTGCCATGTCTGCCAGAAGAACAGCGGCGCCCAGGAGCCGGCGGAGGCCAGGAAACGGGCCCTGGAGGACTATTTCCGCGTGCGCGGCATCCGGGCAGTGGTCCGTCCCGCCCGCACGGGCCGGATCATGGAGATCGACTACATCCCCGATATCTTCAGCTCCAGGCCTATGGTCGGGATCGTCGGCGGCAAGGTCCTGGATGAGAAGCACCGGATCATAGGCGGCCTGCAGGATGAACGGGGCAATGTTCTCTTCGAGGGCTGGGATGAGGCCGAGGAGGGCCCCCGCCAGATCGCCCAGACCGCCCGCAATGCCTGGGCGGTGGATGTGCGCTGCATGAGGATCCGGCCGGAGCTCCACGGGCTCTATGAGGAGATCTTCGGCTGCTCCTACGAGGAACATGTCATGTACAGCAGAGACAATTTCGGGGAACTCAGCCGCAGGTTCTGCAGCCGGGTCCGCGAAATGGGCTATGTCATCATCTGGAATCCGACTCTGAGAAGGGTCGTGCGGGGCTGAGGCAGCCCCGCTGTTTCCTTTTTGAAAAACAGAAATTACGGAAGCTGTCCGTCCTTCGGGCAGCTTTTGTCAGCTTGAGAGGTGATCATGAATAAAGTGACAGCCGTGCTGCCCGTGAGAAACTGCCGGCAGCAGCTCTGGAAATGCCTGAAGGCGCTGGGCGCAGGGAGCCTGGTTCCCGACCTGGTCATCGTGGATGACGGGTCGGAGGACGGGACCGCGCAGATGATAAAAAAACACTGGCCGGAGGCGGTCCTGCTCAGGCTCCCCGGCCACACGGGCTATGCCCACGCGGCGAACGCGGGGCTGAGGCTGGTGCGCACGGAGTACGCCTTTCTGATCCGCCCCGGCTTCCAGCCTTCCAGGGCCTGTGTAGAGACCCTTCTGCAAGTCCTGGAGGCGGACGGCGCGGAGGATGTCTTCTGTGCCCTGCCCCGCTTTGAGGAAAAAAGAGGACCCGGCAGTCCCCGTGCGGACGCGCAGGCCGGAAAAAATAAAAAGGAAAAAAAGGATAAAAAGGCCCGCAGGTCCGGCGGAAGGGGCCCGGAGACGGAAGAGGTCATCGCTGTCCGGGACGGGTGCGCCATGTACAGGATGAAGGCCCTGGAGGAGATCGGCTGGTTCGATGAACGCCATTTTGAGGGCCAGGAGGCCTTTGACCTGACTATCCGCGCCGCGCTTTCCGGTTACAGGACAGTGCGGGCCGCGGGTGCCGCAGTCCGGCCCCTGGCAGGAGACGGATCCGGGACTTCGGACACCTTCCGCCGGCAGATGGCTGCGGGCAATACGGGCTATGTCTTTTATAAAAACCTTCCCGCCCTGCAGAGGGTCCTGGGAAGCCCGGTCTTTGCCCTGGCTGACGCCGCCAGGATCGCGGACTTCGCCCGGCGGGGAGAACTGGACCAGTACAGGATGGCCGCCGTGCGCGGCAGGGCCCTCCGCAGTCTCGAAAAGGAGCGGCGGCAGGCCCTGGATGAGGGCGTTTCCGTCTATCCGGAGACCCTGGCCGACGCCTCTTTTCTCGGCATGGAAGGGGCCGGAGGGAGGATCTACCCGCTCTTTCTGGCGGAAAAGGAGGCCTTTGCAGCGGACAGGCTCCCGGCCCTGTGGAGGATCCAGCGCCTGCTGACGAAGGAATTTCCGCAGCTGGTCCGCCTGATCCGGCAGGGCTGCCTGTGAGA
>DGUF01000140.1:8621-12102 GCA_002394525.1 Lachnospiraceae bacterium UBA4317
CGGCAGGGCTGCCTGTGAGAAATTTCCTCAGCCGGTGCGCCTGATCCGGCAGAAATGCCTGTGAGTTTTTTCCGCGGCCGGCCGGGACAGGGCTTCCTGCTATGGCAGTTTGCTCAAAATGCGAAAAAAAACTTCTAATAATTAGGACTAATGTCTGAAAATGGGAAGTGAGCAGGTTCTGAATTGTAAATGAATCCGGATGATGGTATCATAGGTTTATCCAAAGCGTCAAAATACAACATATTGGGTTCTGAGCAGACCAAAATACAAGGGAACCGGAGCGGGGGATATTTTTCCCGCAGGGGCCTGGCTGCTTTCTGACTGCGCGGTACCCGTGTCATCAGACAGGGGATATGCGCGAAAAAGGAAAATTTGCCTGTTTTCAGGTTTTTTCCCGGAAGCTGTCTGCTGAGATTCTGCATGGGACAGACCCGGCGCGGCGGATACAGGCAATAGGGCGAAAATAGCCGGAGGAGACAGATGCGAAACACGATCCCGATCATGGAGCTGGATAATCCCGATGAGCTGATCCGCGCGAACGGCGCGGCGGAGGCGGCGCAGACTGTCAGGCTCCGCGAGGAAGTCAGTGATTATACGCAGATGATCGAGCAGCTCCGCGATCTGTATGACCGCAACAATGAGCTGGTTCAGAAGCTCCAGTTTATGAACCGGACCCAGACCGACGAGATCCGGAGGCTGATCGAGGAAAACAACGACCGGATCTCCGAAAAGCTCTCCGCCCTGCAGGAATTGGACACGAAGGCCTTCCAGGAGGAGGTCTCCGCGGCTGTCGGGGACTCCCGGGAGGCGGTTCTGGCTGCTCTGCAGCAGACGCAGGATCAGTCTGCCCGTCTGCAGCAGCAGTCCGATGATTTCAACCATAAAGAGAACGTCAGAGTATACAGAAACATTCAGGCTTCCATGATTGCGGAGCTGGGCAAACAGACTCAGGAGCTCAGCGCCCGGCTGGACGCCCTGCAGGAGAGTACCCGGACAGATCCCGCAGATGCTTTTATGCGGAAGATCACCTTCGGCGTCGTGATCGCCATCCTGGCGATCCAGCTGCTGGAAGGAGTCGGGCTGCTGACCCTGCTGCTGTCCCTGCACTGAGGTTCTTTTTGTGCTTTTTGTGTGGCGTCGGGGGATTCTTTTTCCCGCATACCATAAGGGGTGACGGCATCTATGGCTAGACAGTACTGGCGGCCCTCCAATATGCTGTATCCTGTTCCGCCGGTCATGATCAGCTGTGCGGACGAGGAGGGAAAGAGCAATATTATGACGGCGGCCTGGGCGGGAACGATCTGCAGCGACCCCGTGATGGTCTCGGTATCCATCCGTCCGGAGCGCTATTCCCACGATGTGATCGCCAGGACCGGTGAATTTGTCATCAACCTCACGACCGAGGACCTGGCATATGCGGCGGATTTCTGCGGCGTCCGGTCCGGAAGAGATGTCGACAAATTTGAGTACCTTCACCTGACAAAGATCCCGTCCCGCAAGGTCGGCGCTCCCTCGATCGGGGAGAGCCCCGTCTGCCTTGAGTGCAGGGTCACGGAGATCCGGAAGCTGGGGACCCATGACCTCTTCATAGCCGAGGTCGTCCAGGTTTCCGTGGATGAAAAATACCTGGACAGCCGGGGCCGTTTTGCCCTGGAGGATGCGGAGCTGGTGGCCTATGTGCACGGATCCTATCTGGGTCTGGGCAAAAAGCTGGGGACTTTCGGCTACTCTGTGAGAAAGAAGGCTAATACCCGCGGGCAGAAGGCTGCCGCAGGCGGCCGGGAACCCCTCCGGGGCCGGCGCTCCGGGCATGCTGACCGGGATCCTGGAGAGGGCCGGGGGACAGACCGCGGAAGGTACGGAAGAGGAAAAGCGGAAAGGAATCCGCAGTCCGGCAGGGACCGAAGACGGACAAAATAGGGAAATTAAGTAACTGTTCAGCACCCCCATAGTCATAGATGCTTACGCATCTATGATCGTGTATTGCAGATGCTTTGCACCTGCAATCTCGGGCTGACAGAGGCGCTACGCGCCGACAGACCGTTTTACGGTCTGTTGTCGCCCCCCGCAGGGACCTGCTGCAGTCAGTGATATAAAGAGGCTATTCAATGGAACATTATATTGTGAAGGGGGGCAATCCCCTGAGCGGCGAAGTGGAGATCGCAGGCGCGAAAAATGCGGCACTGGGTATTCTGGCGGCGTCCGTCATGACCAGTGAGACAGTCACGCTCGAGAATATACCGGATGTCAGTGACATCCGGGCGATCCTTAAGGCGATCCAGTCGATCGGCGCTCATGTCGAAAGGATCGACCGCCATTGTTACAGGATCAACGGGTCCATGATCAACCGCGACTCTGTCGTGGACAACGATTATGTGCGCAAGATTAGAGGGTCCTACTACCTGATCGGAGCCCTGCTGGGCAAGCACCGTCGCGCCGCTGTGGCCCTGCCCGGCGGATGTAATATCGGCCTGCGTCCGATCGACCAGCATATCAAGGGCTTCCGGGCCCTGGGCGCGGATGTCCGCCTGGCCCCTCCCGGCATGGTCATCGCCGAGGCGGAGGCCCTCAAGGGCGCCCACATCTATATGGATGTCGTCTCCGTCGGCGCCACGATCAACATCATGATGGCCTCTGTCATGGCGGAGGGAGTCACGATCATTGAAAACGCGGCCAAGGAGCCCCATGTCGTCGATACGGCCAACTTCCTCAACAGCATGGGCGCCAGCATCAAGGGCGCCGGCACGGATGTGATCCGCATCAAGGGCGTGGAGAAGCTGCACGGCACCAATTATTCCATCATTCCGGACCAGATCGAGGCCGGGACCTTCATGTTCGCCGCAGCGGCGACCCGCGGGGATGTCGTGATCAAAAATGTCATTCCCAAGCACCTGGAGTCCCTGACGGCCAAGCTCCTGGAGATCGGATGTCAGATCCACGAGTCGGATGATGAGCTGCGCGTCGTCGCGACCAGGCGCCTGAACTCGACCAATGCCAAGACCCTTCCCTATCCCGGCTTCCCCACGGATATGCAGCCCCAGATCACGGTCCTGCTGGGCCTTTCCAGAGGGATCAGCATCGTGACCGAGAGCATCTTTGAAAACAGGTTCAAGTATGTCGACGAGCTCACCAAGATGGGAGCCCACATCCAGGTGGAGGGCAACAGCGCCATCGTGGACGGCGTGGAAAAATATACCGGAGCCAATCTGAGCTCCCCCGACCTGCGCGCGGGCGCGGCCCTGGTGATCGCGGCCCTGGCGGCGGAGGGGATCTCCGAGATCTTTGATATCAAGTATATCGAGCGCGGATACGAGGACTTCCCCGAGAAGCTCCGCAGGCTCGGCGCGGAGATCGAGTGCATTGACACCGAGAAGGAAAAGAGAAGGTTCCAGTTCCGGGTCGGCTGAAGAGGCCGTAACACACATGCAGACCATGTCCTGACGCTCTGACGGGCGGCATGGCCGGAAGGAACTGAACAATA
>DGUF01000008.1:0-8121 GCA_002394525.1 Lachnospiraceae bacterium UBA4317
GTGGTAAAGATGCCGAGCTGGTCACCCTCATCTCCCATGATCCTGGCAAGGCCTCTGGCATACTCAGCTTCTTTTTTCATATTGTAATGCTCATCATTGGCCCCGATCAGCCACACATCGCTCACACACTTGTCCAGTGCTGCGTTGAATTCTTTGACTTCGTTCTCTGTTCTGATTTTCATTTTTATATCCTCCTGTGCTGTCATCCTTACTTGGGGATGATGCATTTTTTAGCTTTTATTTTTGGAATCAGGTCTTCCCTGATTCGGCAATATATTAGCGCGGATTGGTTTTGGAGGAAATCTATTTCGGGACAGCTTTCATGAAAATCGGGACAGGGCGTAGGGACAGTTTTTGGGCTTTTTTTGATGTTTTTTCTCCTGAATGTGGTGAATTTCGACAATGACGGCTGTTGTGATAGTAAAATAGGGACCAGCCTTTTACTGTTTTACTGTTTAAATGCTGCCGTAGAAAGTTTTTACTGCTGTGAGAGCTTTCCTGGGTCACTGGCTGACTTCCAGGAGTTTTTTCTGGATTCTGGCCATCACTTCGATGTAGTAGGCAGACTCCTGCGCGGTCATGTCTTCGGATTTGATCTGGTCCAGCTTTTCCATCGCGTCCGCGTATTTCATCATGTAGGAGGTGTAATCCATCAGCATGCCTGCGGGGTTGGAGGAGTCCTGGTATTTGCGCATAAATTCGACATATTCGTCAAAGAAGGCCTCGTAGCTGTCCATGGCTTCCTTGAATTCGGGGGAAATGCCATCCGCGGGGGCTTCGTCTCCTGCTTCTGTCTCTTCGTCTGATGCTTCCGGCTCCGCTTCTGTCTCACCATCCTCTGCGGCTGAGCCGGTCTGATCTTCGGTTCCTTCCGCAGATTCTCCATCGAGGGTTTCCGCTGACTCTTCTTCGGTATTTTCCGCCGACTCTTCTACTGAATCTTCTTCGGATTCATCCGCCGGCGCCTCTACGGACTCTTCTTTGGACTCTTCTTCAAGGGCTGCCTCGGACTCTTCTTCGAGGGCTTCTCCAGACTCCTCTTCTGACTCTTCGGGAGTTTTTTCTTCTGATGCCCCGTCCTTTTCTTCAGCAGTGGTCCTTTCCTCTTCCGCGACTGTCGTTTCCGGCTCCTGCCGCTCTTTTGATTTTGACCCTCCTTTGCCAAGCACTGCGAACAGAATGATTGCCGCCACGATGATTATTGCGATCTTTTTCATAAGTATCCTCCTCGTTTTGTAATATTTTAAAAACTGCTTTGCAATACGCCTTATCGGGATTTATGTTGTCGGGAATTATGTTTAAAATCAGTATAGCCATCCTTGAGGACCGGGATATTCACGATTCGTGAACATGCGCCGGCCTCCGGGGGTTTTGGGGTTCCATGAACGGGAGCCGGGAATCTTCAGAAGCATCCGGCGGATGAGGGTCACAGATTCATCGGTCTGTGCCGCTCATTGCGGGAGACTCAGGGTTTCTGCATAAAGTCCTCCAGGGAGGCTTCGTAGTGAAGCGCGATCTGGAAGAAGGTCAGGAGGTCCGGCAGCCGATAGCCGCTTTCATAGTTGGCAATGGTCGTCGCTCCGTATCCCAGGATTGCGCCCAGCTGATCCTGCGTCTCTGCGTGTTCCAGGCGGATCCTCCTGATATTGGCCCCGATCGTCTGCGCGTCAATTGTTCTTTTTTCTTTCATTTTATCTGCCCTTTCTGCCGGTCCGGCATTTGAGTTTTTGTGTCATAAAAGGGCTTGTAAATTTCGCGCAGGGGGTGTTTTCCTCCACGTAACAGGACTTGTAAATTTCGCGCAGGGGGTGTTTTTCCTCCACGTAACAGGGCTTGTAAATTCTGCGCACTTGTCCTTAAATAGGGATAGAGGATACGGGCAGATCTGCCATGTGCCATTTCTGTGACGGGCATCCTGTATAATGTTGATCAGTAACATTGATCGGACCCCGGTCCGCATCATTTAAAAAGAGCAATGAGATCCTTTCGCGAAGATCATTCGTGAAAAAGTTCTCTGAAACCGGAAAGGTTCATCCGATTATTTCGCGGACAGGGAAAGGATCATACGAGGAGGTACAGGGATGAGTGAACTTAACAGACTGGACAACAGAATGAACGATCAGGCGCTTGAGAATGTGGCAGGCGGACAGATCACACGTGATGAGGCCATTGATAAGTCGCTCAGGCACGCCCATCTCACAAAGGACGATGTCGTTATCAAAAAGGCCAAGCTGGACCACGAGGACAAAGGCCTGGTCTACGAGGTGAAGTTTCTCCACAAGGGCCTTGAATATGAGTATGACATCGATCCTGAGACCGGCGGCATCCGCAAGGTAGATATAGATCTGGATTGAGACAGGCTGCGTGGGCCCGAAAAAAAAGATTTTCAATAAAATAATCAATAAGACATTATGTAAAGAAAAAGCTGCATCGGCCTCACACAGGCTCAATGCAGCTTTTAAATAATCTTTTAAAAAGTCTTTTCAAATACTCTTTTAAATAGTCTTTTTAAACAGTGCAGTTTTTTTAATGGTGCAGCTGTTTTTGACAGTACCTTCTAAATGTGAATCGTTCGTCAGGTCTGTGCCGGCTTACCAGACAGCGTAGGGCTGGTCGCCGTAGGCTCTGGTGAGGATCTCGCGGGGGGCTGCGGAGGGGTCGGACTGGCAGGTCCACTGGTCTTTTTCGATGACCATGGTGTTTCTGGCAGTGGAGTCGTAGGGCTCCCACCGGGCTGTTTCGGTGGAGGGGTCGCCTGTTTTGGCAAAGGCTGTCCAGGCCTCCTGGGCCCTGGCGGCTGTCTCCTGGTCGACTTCGCCGGCGTAGATTCCGGCCTCGGGGTTGTTAAAGACGTAGGCGAGTTCCACGGCGTGGACGGCGCTTTTAAACATGTCGTCTCTGGTGGAGGGAACCTTCCAGAGATACATGTAGATCCTGCCGCCGGCATCGGCAAATTTGTCGGCAAAGCAGATGTGTTCGTATCTCCAGGATTCCGTCACGAAGGCGGATTTTGCCAGGGCGGATCTCACTTTCTCGTCTCCGGCGTACTCGGCGGGGACAATGGATTCCTCGTAGCTGATCAGTTCCTCGAGAGCGGCCTTGCCGTCGGAACCGGCTGCTCCCTCGGATGCCTCTTCGTACATGGCGTCCATTCCTTCGACCCAGGAGGCGAATTTTTCCTCTTCGGTCTCACCCTCGGAGTCTTCGAGGAAGTAGTTCCACTCATCGTTGTTGGTGCCGATCAGGAGCTCGACGCCGGTCTGCGCAGCTTCCTGAATGGCCTTGTCAAAGTCTTTTTTTTTCAGGGATGATCTCTCCGTCCGCCACGATGCCGCAGCATTCGTCGGCGATCCATTGCTCCGCGTCGAGCTTCATCCACTCATCGCCGGAGATCGCGAGCAGGTCATTCATGTTTTTGGCGCCGGCGGCCTCGACGATATAGGCGGCGAATTCCTTTGCGGCCTCGCGGTCCTTGATGGGAACGACGCCGGACTGGGCGATGGCGCGCCGGAAGAGTCCTCTGGCTGCGGGAGAGATCGTCAGGGCTGTCGTGGACCATCCTCCGGCCGATTCGCCAAAGATCGTGACGTTGTCAGGGTCTCCTCCGAATCCGGCGATGTTGGCCTGGATCCACTGGAGGGCGGCGATGTGGTCCCGGATGCCCAGGTTGATGTCGGTATAGTCCTCTCCGCCCTCGATGTCGGAAAAGTCTGCCCAGGACATGAGGCCGAGCCTGTAGTTGCAGGTGACGAGGATCACGTCCTCGTTGGCGCTGGCAAAATTATGGCCGTCGTACATGGGATCGGTCGTGCCTCCCCAGCCGTAGGCTCCGCCGTGGAAAAAGACCATGACCGGTTTGGGGCTCTCCTGCCCTTCTTTCACCTGGTCCGCGGTCTCTGCGGATTCCCAGATGTTGAGGGTCAGGCAGTCCTCGCTCTTGGGGGAATAGGAGGCGGGCTCCGTCGGCCACTCGTACTGGAGGGCGGCGCTGCCGAAGTTGTAGCACTCGATTTCCTGGTCAGAGGGGTCCGGGGCCTGGGGCGCCTTCCAGCGCAGGTCTCCGACCGGGGCCTTGGCGTAAGGGATGCCCTTGAAGGAATCAACGCCTTCTTCCGTCCTGCCGAGCATAACGCCGTTGTCACAGACGATCCGGACCGGGTCTGTGACCTCTTCCGCGGCCATATCAGTGGATGCTGCTGCCTGCGCGGATGTGGCCGCTTCGGCTGCAGGGGCGGCTGTGTTCTGCATGGCGGATGTCTGTGCGCCCGCCTCCTGCGTACCGGATGTCTGTGCGCCCGCCTCCTGCGCAGTATTATTATCTGCAGCAGGCTGGCTGCCGCATCCGGCGGTCAGGACCATGGCCGCCAGAGAGACGGCACAGATCCATGCTGAGAAAATATTCTTTTTTTCATACAACTCCTCATAATTTGTGATACTTATCATTAATGCCTGGTCGTTTTTACGACAACAAAAGGGATTGTATCATATTTTAGCTTATCTTCCTACGAAAATATTTCTCATTGCGAACAAATTTTTCTGCCCACAGCAAGTCACCTGGTATGTTCCCCTTTATCATCGACGAGCCGACGGCCGGCCTCCACCTGCAGGACATCGAGCGGCTGATGAACCTCTTCCAGGAGATGATCGACGCCGGCAACTCCCTCTTTCTGATCGAGCACAGCCCGGACGTCATGAAGGCGGCGGACTGGATCATCGAACTGGAACCCGAAGGCGGCGCCGGCGGCGTCAGACTCCTCTACAGCGGGATTCCCTCGCAGATCATGACCTGCCCGGATTCCGTGACCGCGCCCTGGCTGAGCAGGTAAGAATGAGACGGTGACGGCGAGTCGAGGGCCGCACCAGCTGACTCGTCTGAGCAAAAATCAGGAAAAAATCAACCAAAAAGAACCACTGTGCCGGCCAGTCAGCCGGTACAGCGGTTCTTTCTTTTTGGGAAGGATAATGATTTTGAGAGGTCTCCAATCAATACAGCCTGGTAAAACGTGACAATCTGAAACGTCCCCTGTGACTCATTTAACTCATTTGACAGCTCTTTTTTTCAGAGTCAGGTTCATGATGACGGCCAGAGTGAGGACAGCGGCGACAACTGCCAGGACCCGGAAGCCGATGCAGACGGAGAAGAGGTCGGACAGCCAGCCGATGGCTGCGGGGGCGGCGGCTCCGCCGATGCCCGCGATAGTGACGTAGAGGCCCATGGCGGAGGAGTAGCGGGCAAAGATGCCGCTGGCGTTGGAGACGGCGGTGCCGTAGACGCCGGAGAGGCAGAGGCCCAGGCCGATGGTGGAGATCAGGAGGAGGGGGGCGCTGGTGCTGACGGTCAGGAGGATCATGAAGACGGCGGTGCCGCAGCCCATGACCAGGAGCATTCTCTCGGGGCGCCATTTGGCGGCGATGAACATGCAGATGATCCTGCCGACCAGGAAGGCGAACCAGAGCAGGGAGGTGGTCAGCTGGGAGACCTGTTCACTGACAATGCCGGTCTCCAGGTAGTAGGTGGTGAGCCAGCCCATGAGGGAGGCCTCCAGGGCCTGGTCACAGATGCCCATGAGGAGGGTCCAGAGGAATAGGGGCTCGCGGAAAAAGGCCAGGGAGGCGTCGACTTCCGCGGGGGCGGTGTCCTGTGTCTTTGAGGCCGATGTGGTCAGATCCATTTTGACAAAGACGCCGGCGATCACTGCCAGCAGGGACAGGACGGCCGAGACGATCATGGCATAGAGCCAGCCCTTTTCCGCGGAGATCCCGGTCATGAAGAGGGCCAGGAAAGGGGCGAGGCAGGCGCCGATCGCGAAAAAGATATGGAGGGAGTTGATCGGGCCGGCTTCTCCCTGCGCGTAGTCGCTGATCACGCGGTTGTTGTAATCCGTGATCGCGCCCTTGGACAGGCCCACAAGGAACATGGCTGCCGCGAGGAAGAGGAAGCTCCCGCCCTTGACCAACATGAACATGCCGATGGGCAGGAAGGTGATCATGGCCACATAGGCCTTGTGCATGCCGAGTTTGAGGACGGCAGCGCCCGTCACAAGGCCAACCAGCAGAAATCCCACGGACTGGACAGAGAGGAGGTTCCCGCTCTGGCCGTAGGTCAGGCCGTTGGCCTCCCTCAGGGAGGGGAGGACCGAGCCGATCAGGATGACTGCGACCCCCAGGACAAAATAGACGAGATAGAGCTCCAGGACTGCGAGCCGGCGGTAGCCGGGCAGGTTCTGCCAGAATTTTTTCATGATGTATTACCCCCTCTTCCGGCGGTTCCGGTAATCCGGTCCGCGATAACGTATAATCTACGGTTTTGCTTTTTACCAATGGCTATTATAATGGTCTCACCTTCTTTCGTTTAGCTGCATTAAGGACAGGATTCCCCATTTTCCGGACCATGGCAAAATAATGAAAAAACCTGCGGAATTAAGCATTATATAAGGGACTTTTTGAGTATGATAGTGATATATTATAAGAATCAGGACAAGCTGACAGGAGGATTTCGACATGATCTATCATCAGAAAAAAGAGCTGACCCTGAGGGATAACAGCGAGGAACTGTTCTCGGAGGAGACGGGCGGGCTTCCCTTTATGTGTTATTATGACGAAGGCAGGCTGTTTACCGGACACCGCATTCCCTGGCACTGGCACGACCGGATCGAGGTCAACTATGTGGAAACGGGTTCCTTCCGGCTCCATTCGACTGACCGGGATCTGGACGCTTTCCAGGGAGATGTGGTTTTTATCAACAAAAATGTCCTGCATGCCTATGAGCTTTCAGACGAAGTGAATTACTATTCCGTCACACTGGATACCCGTTTTCTGAGCGGGGAATACGGATCCTATCTGGATCAGAAGTATTTTTCCCCAATCCTGTCCTCCAGGAACCTGAGCGTTTTTCGCATGAAACCGGATACGCCGCGCCGGGTCCGCCTGGTCCAGTGCGTGCTGGAGTGCATTGAGGCCCTGCGCGATGAGCCCTTCGGCTATGAGGTCACGGTCCGGGATGCCATGAGCCGGTTTTTCCTGCTTTTGCTGGAGGAGACAAAGGACATCCGGGATCGGGAAACCAGCAGTGACAAGCGGGACCAGGAGCGGATGAAAAATATGCTGCAGTTCATCTATGAGCACTACAGCGAGCCCATTTCCCTGGAGGATATCGCGCAGACAGCGGCGATCAGTCCCCGTGAGTGCACCCGGTGCTTCCGGAGGGCGATCAACCGGCCGCCCATCCGCTTCCTGATCGAGTACCGGGCCCAGATGGCCGCCATGATGCTGGTGAGGACAGACAACCCAATCTCCTCGATTGCGGACCAGTGCGGCTTTGTGTCCGACAGCTATTTCGGCAAGATCTTCCGTGACATCTACGACTGCACGCCCAGGGAATACAGGAAAAAACAGGGCTGATCCGGCCTGAATGCGCCGGGCGCGTTCCAGATCTTTGGAGGCTGCTTATGAACGAGTTCCTCCGCCGCCACATCGGCGCCCCCGGCATCATCACCTTCAGCGACCAGCCGGGCCGGGCCGATGTCCACGTAAAAGATCCCGGCCATGACGGCATGGTCCGGGAACTGAAAAAGAGATTCAAGCCTGTGAGTTTGAAGGGCTGGAGAAATATCCTGCATCTGTGAGACGGAGATGGGACAGGGGCGGATTACTACAAAAAACAGCCTGTGAAGCACCACCAAACTTCACAGGCTGTTTTTCAATTTAAGTCAGCTGGGATGTCCCCCCGGCTCATACGTCCACCGGCTCGCGGCCTGTTCAGCCGAAGGCCGGCACATAAGCGGCCAGTACTGCCAGGAGCACGGCCGGGAGCATGTTCGCGACGCGGACTTTTTTGCCCCAGACCAGGTTGACACCAACGCAGAAGATGAGGATGGAACCGACCAGGGAGAGGTTGGCGATTGCGGCCTCTGTCATGACAGGGGCGATCAGCCTGGCCAGGAGGGTGATACCCCCCTCAAAGGCGAAAATGGGGATGGCGGAGAAGGCGCAGCCCTTGCCCATGGAGGAGGTCATGACCGCGACGATGATGAAGTCCAGCACGGATTTGACCACAAGGGTCGAGTAATCTCCCATCACCCCGTCCTGGATCGCACCGACGATGGCCATGGCGCCGATGCA
>DGUF01000008.1:8167-10908 GCA_002394525.1 Lachnospiraceae bacterium UBA4317
CCATGGCGCCGATGCAGACCGTGAGCGAGCAGGTGACAAAAGCGTCCACAAAGCGGGCGTCTCTGGCGTTGCCGGTCCTGATCTTGAGCCAGGCTCCGAAGCGCTCGAAGCCGTCCTCGATCCGCAGGAGCTCTCCGATGACAGTTCCGATGGCCAGGCAGAGGACGATGAACATGGACCGGCCGCTGGCCAGGGAGGCGGTGATGCCCGCCGCTGGACCGGCCGCCGAAGAGGCCGCTGCGGCGCCGGCGGCTGCAGCTCCTGTTCCAGCAGATCCTGCTGCCAGGGCCCCGGCCTCCGACAGGGTGATCTGCAGCATGCCCTCCATGGCACCCGCGATTGCTATAAAGAGGACGCTGATCCCGCAGGCCATATTGAGGGCGTCCTGCTGGTTCCGTGTGAAAAAGCGGCCCGCGAAGTGGCCGGCCAGTCCGCCGCCCACAACTGCCGCTGTATTGATCAATGTTCCTGTTCCAGGCATTTTTCTTTCTGCTTCCTTTCTCTGCTCAGAGTTTTGTCAGGAAGGGGTACCCGTGTGAAGGGGAAACCTCCTGACCTGAGGATAAATCACCTCACAGAGTTTAGCAAAACACCGGCCGGGGAAAAAGAGTTTTTTCAGAAATACCGGATTTTTTTCGTAAGATGCCTTATTTTGGGGGGCGTGGGACGAGTCAGGCTGTTACGTTCCCAATGACTCACCCGTCCACAATGACTCGCCGATGATTCATCCCGCCCAGGAGGCGGAATCCAGGATTTCCTTCACGACCTTCAGGCTCTCTTCCGCCATGGCAGTGCGGTAATAAAAGTGCAGGTAATAGAAGGTGCTTTTGTCTTTGACGCAGTAGCTCTCTCCGGTCATGTCGGTCTCCCCGACCCTGTAGGTGTAGCGGAAGCCCTCGGCCTCTTTTCCTCCGGGCTTTCTGCTGAGGAAGCCCGCGGAATGGTAATCGTACTGGCCCATGGCCCTGGAGATCTGTTGCTCCATGTTGACGGCGACATCTTTGGGCTTGACCATCATGGCCAGGATCCCGGCTGTCTTTTTCCAGGAGACGGACAGCATCACGTGTCTGTCGGGATCAGAGATGCACCAGCCGGGTGCCTCTGAATAGAACTGGTAACCGGTCATTTCCTCCGCGGTCATGACGTGGAAGCCATCGGGGTAGGTCAGGCTCAGTACGCCGTTGAGTTGTGCTGTATTCATTCTTTTTTCCTTTCTGAGATTTTTATGAAAGTTCAGATCTGTTGAAATCCGGGGCCTTGCTGGGGCATAGTGAAGCAATGACAATGAGGAGCATTGACTATGCGGAACGTTAAAAAATGGGACGACTGGTCCTTAAGGCACATGCGCAAGGGATATGCGCAGGGCGTAAGTTCAAGTTGTATTCACAGGGAGTAAATTCAAGGCATATGCTCATTGAGTATGCTCAAGGCGCATACGCAGGGCGTAAGTTCAAGGCGCATGCGGAGAGCATGAGTTCAAGGCGTATGCGCAGGGCATAAGTGCATGGTGTATGCTCAAGGGATATTGCCGTAGCGGGCTCCGCTTGTTATTATGTAAAATATTTCCGCGCGCAGGCGGGGCCGGAAGATCACCTCTGGCAAGAATGCCCAAAGCCAGAATATTTCCACGCCCTGGCCGGTGCGGCAGATTTTCAGCCGGTCCTGGCTGCGGTGATCAATCGTCATTATAACATAATCACAGCCTGAGGTTTTTAAATGACAGAAGAATTATATCCTGGAATCTTCCGGATCGGTGTCGTCCTTCCCGGTAACCCGCTCAGGGAACTGAACAGCTATTTCATCAGGGGGGAGGAGTCAGACCTGCTGATCGATACGGGCTTTCGCCGGCCGGCCTGCCGGGAGGCGCTCGAGGCAGGCTTAAAGGAACTGGGCTCTGACCCGGCGCGCCGGGATGTCCTGGTCACTCATCTGCATTCGGATCACAGCGGAATGGCGGACCTTTTTGTCGGTCCCGGGAGCAGGATCTTTATAAGCGCCGCAGATCTGGACCTTCTGGCCCATCACAGCCGCCGGATTGACAACGCCCTCTCGATTGTAAAAGACCATCCGGGCCTTTGTGCCTACGAGATCGCGGGCATCATGAAGTGGAAGATCCGGGCCGCGGACTGGGATTCCTTCCCCATCATCCAGAAATGGTTCGCGGTCGGCGAGTGCCTCTCCCACCTGGATTATCTGAGAAGACGGGACAGGATCCGGTTTGAAGAGGAAGCCGGAATCAGAAGGTACTTTGCGGTCTGAAATAGAGCTCACTGCTTTTCGGGTTTTTTGTACTTTTTTTCTTATTTATTTCCACTAAAGCAAAAACTGTGCTACTATAGCGGTATTCTGTTGGAATCATTATGTACCTGCTCCGGACATGGAAGTCGTGTAACAGGTACGGACAGCTTTGAAAGGAGTTCAGCTACGATGAAAGAGTATACGCCCGTCAAGGAAGGCAAGGTCCGCGAGATCTATGATATCGGCGACAGCCTCATTATGGTCGCAACCGACCGCATTTCCGCCTTCGATGTGATCCTCAAGAACAAGATCACCAAGAAGGGCACAGTCCTGACCCAGATGTCCCGTTTCTGGTTTGATTATACAAAGGATATCCTGCCCAACCACATGATCAGCACGGATGTTGCTGATATGCCTGAGTTTTTCCGTCAGGATCAGTTTGACGGCAACAGCATGATGTGCAAGAAGCTGACCATGCTGCCCATCGAGTGCATCGTCCGCGG
>DGUF01000180.1 GCA_002394525.1 Lachnospiraceae bacterium UBA4317
TTGACCTTCTCAGCCAGTTCTTCCTTGGTAAACAGGGCTCTGTCATACGTTTCCATTTCCATCAATCCACCTGTTTCGCAGATCATGCGTCTGTGCCCGCTTTCTCTCCCGTCAGGAGATCATCCGAGCAGATTTCCGTAAGCGTCGTAATGAAGTCCGGTCGTCGGATCCGTCCAGGCCACCAGTGACGGGTCATAAGCCGGCTGCTGGCCGTAATCTGTTCCCGCATCCCAGGTCTGGGTGGTGTCCGTGGTTCCCGTCTGGGAGGTATCTGTGGTTCCCGTCTGGGAGGTATCTGTGGTTCCCGTCTGGGCATCCCAGGTCTGAGCTGCGTCGCCCGCGGGGGCGGTCCCCGCATCCACCGAGGCCTGCCCATTGCCCAGCGAAGCCTCTCCCTGGCTCCCTCCGGCGCTCTGTGTGCCCGTTTTGCCCGAATACCACCAGGAGCCCGCGTTCTCGGACAGGTACGGCGTGACCGTAGATGCCTGGTTCGGATATTTCTCGATCAGTTCGTTGAAATACTTGTCCGCATTCGTCGAGTCCCCGAGGTAGAAATAGGCAAATCCCAGGTACATCAGTGCGTTATAGTAATTGCTCTGTTCCCCGTTCGGATCCGATTCAACCGCCAGCTTCAGCTGCTCGGCCGCCGTCGAATAATTCTGCGCAACATAGGCCGTCGTTCCCGTATTGTAGTACTGATTGAACATCGTATCCGAAACGCCGCTCATCAGGCTGTCATAGAGATCCTTCGCACCGCCGTCCAGATCCTCCGCGCGGATCTTGTCGAGCGTATCCACCGCCGCCGTCTGGTCTCCCCGGACATAAAGCTGCGCGGCGGAGAACAGCTCATTGTAGCTGTCCAGCCTGGCCAGCGTGTCTTTTTTATCCTGCTTGGCCTGCTCCGCGGTCTTCTGATAACCTTCAAGCTGATCCTGAAGATCCTGGAGCTGAGCGTTGCCGGTGGCCAGTTTCAGGTTTGCATCCGTCACCTCACGGTTCGCCTTCTCCTGCACGCTCTGGCGGCTGGCAGGGATTGCCAGGAACCAGATGATCGCACCGCCCAGGAGGATCCCCAGCCCGATATTGATAAACGTGGCGATGGTCGAGCTGTCCCGGAAGGTCGTAGGCTGAATGATCGTCTCATTCCCGCTGGTGTAGCGGAGCGTCCCGCCCTCCTCACGGATCGTCTCATCCTCCCGCGTCTGCCGGAGCCTGGGCCCGAAGGTGCCCGTCCGCCCGGTCGTCTCCTCAACGTGAGTCAGAAACCGCAGCGACGTGGTGTTGGTGTTGTCGATCGCCAGCGATTTCTTGAGCAGTCTCCTGGCTTTCTCGTATTCCTGCCTCTTCATGTACAGGAGGGCGAGCAGCTGCTGCGCCTTCACCAGCTTCGGGTTCTGCGCCACCACCTTCTTCAGCTGCATGACCGCCATATCCTCGTGATTCTGGCGGCAGTACTCCACGGACTGGTTGTATTTGCGGATGCTCTGGTTGATCGCGTCAAGCTGGTTGCGGTCATTCTGGAGCCGCTCTATATATTCCTCGGCCAGGTTGTCCCCGCTCTTGATATTCTTGCTGATCACCCATTCGCAGAGCGCACTGACAGCCTCCCCGGTCTCATAATAGCAGAGGCCGAGAAGGTTCCTGGCGTCGGTATTCTCCTTGTTGAACTTCAGGCTCTGCTGCAGGCAGGAGATCGCTCCCGAAAGGTCGCGGACGGAAGCCTTTTCCAGACCCTTGTTATACAGGAGATTGGAGATCCTGATGATCCTCCTGGGCAGGGAAAGGTCGGCGCCGCACCTTGGGCAGTACATTTCATTGCCCAGCTGGGTATTACAGTAAATGCATTTCATTTGCTTTTCCCGTTTTCCTTCTCGTCATTGAGCATTTCCCTCAGGATATCGGTGACGTCCGTCAGGTCCCTGCTGTAGATCGCGTCCTCAGCTTCATTGACATCCATGCTGGGATGGAATTTCTTCAGTTCCTCTTCATAGTTTATCATGATATCATCCTTTTCTGCGCAGGGTATCCTCCCCTTCGAGCGCCAGCACGGCTCCGACCAGATACAGTGATCCGGTCACGAGCACCTCCCCCTCCCCTGCCAGCTGTCTTGCCATGGCAACAGCCCCGGGAACGTCCGGACATATTTCTACCGGCGATGCGGTCCTCTCTTTAAAAAGCGAAGCCAGATAAGCAGGATCGGCTCCGCGGCTGCTCCCGTTCCCGGTCACCACCACGGCCCTCCACGGCGCTGCCGCGGCCAGGTCATCCACGATCTTCGCGCAGTCCTTATCCGATGAGGCTGCGAAAAGCAGTGTCATTTTTTCCGCCTCATCCTCCTGCCCGATCCACTCACAAAGCGCCCTGACTGCATGGGGATTGTGAGCGCCGTCCAGTATCAGGCCGGATCCGGTCTTCTGGAGCCTGCCCGGCCAGTTCGTATGGGCCGCCGCTTCTAAGGCTTCCTCATCAGAACAAATCAGTCTGTCAGGGTCCATGACCCTGATCGCGGTGAGCGCGAGCGCCGCGTCATCCGCCTGAAAAGGCGCCGAGAACGGCACCTCCACCGGAATATTATCATAATACCGATTATTAAGTACAAAAGCAATGCCTTTGTCTGTCCGGCGAAAGTCCCTGATCATGGAACGGTCCACCGCAAAGGCCGGAGCCTTCACCTCGGCTGCCCTCTCCAGGATCACGCGCGCGGTCCGGGGATCGTTGCCGTCAAAGACGACCGGAACGTGCGGCTTTATGATCCCGGCCTTCTCCCAGGCGATCTTCTCGGGTGTATCCCCCAGGTACGCCGTGTGATCAAGCCCGATGGCGGTGATCACGCAAACCGCCGGCGCTTTTACCACGTTCGTCAGGTCAAGCCTGCCGCCCAGGCCGGTCTCGATGACGGCACAGTCCGTCCTTTCCCGGTCAAAATACCACAGGGCTATCGCATGGAGCATCCCGAAATAAGGAGGCAGCGAGGGCTCCTTTTCTTCTAGGGCGGAGGCCTTTTTCAAAACGGCGTCCAGCGCTTCGAGAAAATCCTCATCACTGATGTTCTCTCCGCCTATCTTTATTCTTTCGTTGATCCGCACCAGATGAGGCGACGTAAAAAGTCCGGTCTTAAGCCCCGCCTCCTCAAGGACCTTTGCCATACACGCGCACACGGTCCCCTTTCCGTTCGTCCCGGCCACATGGACTGTTTTGATCCTGTCCTGGGGGCTGCCCATCGCCGCGAGCAGCCGGCGCTGGATCTCAAGGGCATCCCCGCCACGGAAGCGGGGGATCTGCTCCAGAAAAGAGACTGCCTCCTCGTAGTTCATATCCTTCTCCCCGCCCCGGTGCCTTGCGGCCAGGGGCATTTTTTGCAAAAAGCCGGACTCCAAACGGGGCCCGGCCTGATAAACCATCAAAGAAAGTCTTTCAATTTCTTGCTTCTGGTGGGATGACGCAGTTTGCGGAGCGCCTTCGCCTCGATCTGGCGGATACGTTCCCTGGTCACGTTGAACTCGCGTCCGACCTCCTCCAGTGTCCGCTGCCGCCCGTCCTCGAGACCGAACCGCAGCCGGACCACCT
>DGUF01000011.1:0-2248 GCA_002394525.1 Lachnospiraceae bacterium UBA4317
ACCGGGGCGGATTGTTCATTTTTGTGCTGGCTTTTTGATAAACTGACCAGCCGCAGCAGCTGACGGGAGCAGTCATATGGTACTGGATAAGATCCAAAAAGAGAATGATATCAAACAGCTGGATAAAGAAGAACTGCCTCTGCTGGCAGACGAGATCCGCTCTTTCCTGATCGAGAAGATCAGCGTCAGCGGAGGGCATCTCGCCTCCAACCTGGGAGTGGTCGAGCTGACCATGGCTCTTCACCTGGCTTTTGACCTTCCCGCGGACAAGATCATCTGGGATGTGGGGCACCAGTCCTATACACACAAGATCCTGACCGGACGAAAGACGGAATTTGACCGGCTGCGCAAATACGGCGGCATGAGCGGATTCCCCAAGAGGAACGAGAGCTGCTGCGATGCTTTTGATACAGGACACAGCTCCACCTCGATCTCCGCTGGCCTGGGATACGTGTGCGCCAGGCAGATCCTCGAGGAGGACTACCATGTCATCTCCGTGATCGGAGACGGGGCCCTGACCGGCGGGATGGCCTATGAGGCCTTAAACAACGCGGCCGACGTCGACAGCAATTTTATTATCGTGTTAAATGACAACGAGATGTCCATCTCGGAGAATGTAGGTGGTCTGGCGCTGTACTTAAGCCGGGTGAGGACGGCTGAGCCCTACCTTGACCTGAAGAGCGGGGTGGAGGATGCCCTCAGCAGGATCCCGGTCTATGGCACCAGGGTCGCCGACTCGATCCGCCGGACCAAGAACGGCATCAAACAGTTCCTGGTACCGGGCATGCTCTTTGAAAACCTGGGCGTGAAATACCTGGGACCGATCGACGGGCATAATATCCAGCAGATGGTCCGCGTTTTCAATGAGGCAAAGCGCGTCCAGGGAGCGGTGGTCGTTCATGTGAATACCGTGAAGGGAAAAGGCTACGGGCCTGCCATCCGGCACCCGGCCAGGTTCCACGGGACCGGTCCCTTCGATATCGAGACCGGTGTGCCCAAAAAGCGGCAGCTGCCCGCATGGACGGATGTGTTCTCGACGGTCATGTGCAAGATGGGAGCGCGCGAAGAGCGCCTGGCAGCCGTCACGGCGGCCATGCCGGAGGGAACCGGCCTGAAGCGCTTCCGGAACATGTATCCGGACCGTTTTTTCGATGTGGGAATTGCGGAGGAGCATGCCGTCACTTTCGCGGCAGGTCTGGCGGTCGCCGGACTCATCCCCGTGGTCGCGGTCTACTCCTCGTTTCTGCAGAGGGGATTTGACCAGATCATCCATGATGTATGTCTCCAGAACCTGCATGTGATCTTCGCCATCGACAGGGCCGGACTGGTCGGAAGCGACGGGGAGACGCACCAGGGCATTTTCGATCTTTCCTATCTGTCGGCGATCCCCAACCTCAGGGTCATGGCCCCGAAGAACAAATGGGAGCTGGCGGATATGCTCAAATTCGCGATCGCCGGGGACGGACCGTTCGCGATCAGGTATCCGCGCGGGACCGCCTGCGCCCAGATGAAGGAATTCCGCGCGCCCATCAGGCTGGGTGAGAGTGAGACGATCTATGACGAGCGTGGGATCGCACTGATCGCCTGCGGAGGGATGGTCAGCATCGCGCTTGATGTCCGCGCCAGACTCAGAGACCTCGGGTACGGATGTTCCCTGATCAACGCCAGGTTTATCAAGCCTGTTGATGAGGAGATGCTGATACGCGTCGTCAGGGATCATTCCCTGATCGTGACCATGGAGGAGAACGTCAGGACGGGCGGCTTCGGAGACCATGTCCTGGAATTTGTCAATGACATCAATGCCGGGGTGCACGTGATCAATGTGGCGCTCCCGGATGATTATATCGAGCACGGCAGTGTGGACGTCCTGCGCCGGGAAACAGGCGTGGATGCCGAGAGCATTGCCAGGAGGATCATTTCCGAGTATATCGGGAAGGATACGGAGCAGTGACGACATGAAAGAGAGACTGGATGTACTGCTGGTCAGGAACGGCTTTGCGCCTTCGCGGGAGAAGGCAAAAGCTGTGATCATGGCCGGGCTTGTCTATGTGGACGGACAGAAGGAGGATAAGGCGGGGAGCACCTTCGGACCTGAAGCGGCTATTGAGGTGAGGGGGCAGGAGCTTCCCTACGTAAGCCGCGGAGGGCTGAAGCTGGAGAAGGCACTGAAGGTATTCGGCCTGGACCCGTCCGGAAAGGTTTGCCTTGACATCGGCGCCAGCACCGGCGGCTTTACGGACTGCATGCT
>DGUF01000011.1:2295-2617 GCA_002394525.1 Lachnospiraceae bacterium UBA4317
ACGGACTGCATGCTGCAGAACGGGGCGGTAAAGGTGTACAGTGTGGATGTCGGCAGGGGACAGCTGGACTGGAAACTGCGCAATGATCCGCGGGTCGTGTGTATGGAGAAAACGAATATCCGGTATCTGACCCCCGACCAGGTCCCCGAGCGCGGCCAGCTTGCGTCCATCGATGTGTCCTTCATTTCACTGAAACTGGTGCTTAAGCCGGTCAGGGAGCTGATCGCCGACGGAGCGGACATCGCTGCGCTGATCAAGCCCCAGTTTGAGGCCGGCCGGGAAAAGGTAGGAAAGAAGGGCGTGGTCCGCGACCGCGCTGTTC
>DGUF01000190.1:0-177 GCA_002394525.1 Lachnospiraceae bacterium UBA4317
GTCGTGCTCTCCGGAACCGCCCTGGGCTCGACCGGCATCTGGTGCGCATGGCCGATCGGCTGGACCGTCGCGGCCGTGCTGTCTCTGACCTTCTACAGAAACGGCCCCTGGAAAAAAGGCCGGAACGCTGCAGAAGAGTAGTGTGACGAGGGGTGTGACAAGGGGTGTGACAAGGGG
>DGUF01000190.1:297-8313 GCA_002394525.1 Lachnospiraceae bacterium UBA4317
TGTCACACCTGTCCCCTTGTCACACGGATCTCTTCGTCAACCGGATCTCAGTCGACTGCCTGCAGATGGTAGATGAAGGCGGTGAACTCCGGGATCTCGCGGGGAATGGGGATGCCTGCGTGCATGAGGGCCATGCCTGTCGCCGTGACCAGCTGCAGGCCGTCTCTTTCGAGCCTGTAGAGTCTGTCGGGGGCCAGGCCCTTGCACCGGATGTACTCCTGGGGACCGTTGACGGTCAGGTTGACGGTGACCACGGTGACCAGGGCTTCGCTCTTGTCTTTGGCGACGCTCTCCCAGGCGACGAGGTTGACCTGGTCGAAGGGATTGGCCAGCCGGTAGTAGTCACCGAAGAAGTTGAGGTCATAGTATTTGTGGTAGAGGTCACTCATCTTTTTGCAGGTCCGGATCTCCTTCTTTTTGAGCTTTGTGGCGTCAAGCTCGTAGCCGAAGGTGCCGCACATGGCGATGGCCGCCTTGGTCTCAAAGGGGACCATGGGGCTGGCTTCGGAGACGTGGGCGCCCATGGTGCACACGGGATAGAGGAAGGAAGAACCGTAGTGAAGCTTGAGGTTGTCCAGGGGCTTGGTGTTATCGGAGCTCCAGTACTGGACGAAATAGGTGAGCATGGCCGGGTCAAAGCGTCCGCCGCCGCCGGCGCAGCCCTCGAACATGATGTCCGGATGGGTCTTGATGATCCCGTCCATGATGCGGTAAAGACCAAGGACATAGCGGTGGGAGACCTCCCCCTGGCGGCCGCCCGGCAGGGCGTTGGACCAGAGATCCGTGATGGCGCGGTTGATGTCCCACTTCACATAATAAATGTTGGCACTGTCCAGGATCCTGTTGACGCTTTCGATCAGGTAATCCTGGACTTCCTTTCTGCCCACATCGAGGACCAGCTGGTTGCGGCTGCGGACCGCGTGCCGGCCCGGGATCTCCATGGCCCAGTCCGGATGGGTGCGAAAGAGGTCGGAATCCTCGGACACCATCTCCGGCTCGAACCAGATGCCGAACTTCATGCCCAGGTCATTGATCTGGCGGACAAGCTTCGGCAGTCCGCATTTGATCTTTTTTTCATTGACGACCCAGTCGCCCAGGCCGGAATTGTCGTCGTCCCGCTTGCCGAACCATCCGTCATCCATGACGATCATCTCAACGCCCATGCCTTTTGCCGCTTTGGCGATCTCGATAAGCTTCTCATCGTCAAAGTTGAAAAACGCGGCCTCCCAGGTGTTGATCAGGACCGGTCGGCGGACGTCCCGGACGAACTTGCTGCGATTGAGATTGTTGCGGAAAAAGTTGTGATAGTTGTGGCTCATCCTGGCAAGACCCTTGTGAGTGTAGGTCATGAGGACGGCAGGCGTGTCAAAATCCTCCCCGGGCGCCACCGGATAACTGAAGAGCCTGTCATTGATGCCCATGACCAGACGGGCCTGGTCGTACTGGTCCAGCTCGACCTCGGCCAGAAAGCTGCCGGAATACATGAGGGCAAAGCCGTAGCAGGCGCCGAAATCCTCGGTCGTCGTCCTCTCCGCCAGGGCAATGAAGGGATTCTGCTGGTGGGACGAGATCCCGCGCCCGCTCCGGATCTTGTGCACATGGTGGGTCAGGGGCTGACGCTCGACCTGCCGCTCCTGCCCGTACCGGCCCGGCAGGGAGATCAGGTCCAGGTCCCCGCCGTTCATATAGTCCATGTTCAGGGACATGATCCTCTTGAGGCTGATCTCCCCGTCTCCGCCATTGTGGACCCGGGCCGCCCGCATGATAATATCCGCCTCCTCAAAGACAGAATAGAGCAGAGTGACCCGCACCCTGGTGACGGCATCCTCAATCACCAGCTCCAGCGTATCGACCGTATCATTTTCATTGGCAAAAGCCGTCGGCATCCCCTTGATGGTAAAGGGCCCCCTGTACATTTTGTGCGAGACATACCTCCCATTAAAAGAGAAACTCCCGTCAGCGTTCTGCACCTCGATGGAATTGATCCGAAAATCCCCCTGCTGCTGCGTCGTGAACTCCTGCGGCTGGGCATCCAGAGAAAAGGTCCTCTCCTTGAGAGAATCATAGGGATTGCCGGAAAAGCCCCGATCATAACGGCGGACCAGCCAGATCAGATCCTCGTCCCGGATCTTCGCCCCGTAATACAGGTGCTTGACATAATTGAGATTGCCGACCTTGAGCTGATAGGTCGTCTTCGCTGTATGCAGTGAAAAAGTCTTTTTGTCCTCATTGTATACGATTGCCATAATCAAGTCCCCTCTGCTTCTGAAACACGTGACACTGCTGCAACTGCCCGTAAGATTGTACCGCAAAAGATACAGTAGTTTTATTTTAAAGCAGATACTGAGACTCCTCCATATCCCCCTGTTTGTTCCTTATGTGATTTTGCCGGAAATCGCTGCGGTGTGAATGAGGACGGGGGACAAGAGGGTGTCACACCAGAGTGCCTGGCCTCTTGTCACACCCTCTTTCCGTGCCCTGTTACACGGTCCTGTCATACCCTGTCGCAGGTTTTCTTACTTCACCTCGTAGAAATTGTACACAAACCTGCCGTACTGTCCCGGTGCGTAGGTCGAAAACCTGCCGGAATAATACTCCAGGGCTCTTGGCTCGTTCGTGCCCTCATTGGAAACGATATAGCCGCCATTGCAGGGCTCCAGGCGCCAGCTGGTCAGGCCGCTGTCATCCTCTTTGTCAGCGAGCAGCAGGCCTCCTCTTTTGCCGGAGGCAAGAAAGCGTCCCTCCGGGTCTGTCAGCTGCAGGGTCCCCTTTTCATCCAGGCGGGCTGTAAAGACCCTGGCCTCCTCCGGGAGCGGCGCCGCCAGGATCTCTCCGACGGCCTGGCACTGGACCCCGTCCATGCCTCCTCCGTCCACATTGCCTGTCACGGCCGCGCACACAGGTTCATTGCAGAGGATATACTGGTGGCCGTCCTCCGGGGCGTCCACAAAAGCAGCCCCCGCTTTTCCCTCATAGGCCGGGGCGGCCGCCGGGTCTGACGACCAGGTCATTTCCCAGTGCCAGTTAAACGCATCCGGTCTGATGGCGCCTTCCGCCTCTGTGTGATCCCGGATATACTCCGCGATCAGTTCCTGGATCGATTCTCCGGACTCGCTCTCGAACTGAGACCAGATGGCGTCCTTCGTGCCAAAATCCCTCAGGCCGCAGCGTTCGCTTCCTAGAATGAAGTCGTTGACAGCCACCAGGTACAGGCCGTCCTCTTCAAAGGGCCTGCCATTGGAAAAGTTTTCGATCAGGACCCGGTCTCCCTCGGACCTGGACATGTCATAGACAAAGTTGATCCCCCCGAACAGGAGATTTGAAAACGGATCGTTGATGTCGTAATAATAAACCTTCCCCTGATGTATCCGGGCAGCCAGGCGTTTGGCCGCGTTCTCCTCCATCACAGCTTTGATCTCGCTCCCGCGCATGGGCAGGACCAGCAGGGCATTGGTGAAGCCGTACAGACTGTATATGTCCTTCATGGAAATTTCTCCGGGCGCAACGACATAGCCGCCGTTTACTGACACATTGGTCATGGCCATATCCACATCCAGGTGGTCCAGTCCGAGAGCCTTTTTCTCCTCGTCGGTCTTTTTCTCCAGTTCTTTTGTGGCACACTCGATCATCACAGCAGACACCAGGTCAATGCTGTCCGTCTGCCGCGTGTAATAATCGCTGCTTTTGTCCCAGTCCCCGTCAGCGCGGCCGACCGGTTGTTCCACCGCCACTTCGGCCATGTCCGCATAAGGTTTGATCAGTGCCCTGAGCGATTCATCAATCTTATAGGGTCCGAGCTTGAGGTTTTCGCTTTCCATCACCTTCCAGACCAGCTTCCCGTCCGGGTCCTCTGAAAAGCGGAAAATGCTGTGCGTCAGCTCCTGGCCGCCCCCATTTACCACCATGATCTCCCGGCCCTTGCGGTTGGCATAGGACTTGTTGGAATATTCGGAGGTATGATCGTGGCCGTTAATGAGCAGGTCGATATCCTCGCTCTCCTCGATCAGCCGCAGCCCCTGGTCCACCGTATTGAAACCGAAGCGCAGGTCTCCGTCCGTATCTCCGATCCCGCCGTGGTAGGACACGATGATGAATTCACAGCCCTCCTCCTTCATCTTGGGCAGAAAAAGTTCCACTTCCCGGGTCATGGAGTAATTCTCATTTCCCGGATGCGCAAACTGCATGCCCGGATATCTGACCGGCAGGTCCCAGCGGGTGATATCACTGTTTTCCAGTCCCAGGATCCCGATCTTGTGCTCATGCCCGTTCACGGTAATTGTTTTGACAATATAGGGTTCAAAAACATTGTCCCCTGCCCTGGTTTCCTCCAGCGTGCCGTCGTAGCAGATATTGGCCGCCACAACCGGTATCCCGTTCTCCTGAAGATAACGATAGGTGTCGCTCATTGTCTTCCAGCTATAATTGAACTCATGATTGCCTAACACAAAAGCATCATAACCGATCTCCTTCAGACACACAGACATGGCCAGAGGTTCCGTGGATTCCCGGGCGGCATAACGCAGGAGCTGGGTCTCGGAGACCGGCGTCCCCTGATACAGGTCCCCGTTGTCGACCAGGATGACATTCTCTTTCCCGTATTTGTCCCGGAATTCATCGACCGCTGTGGACACGCGGAGCATGTTGTTGGTCTCCGGCCTCCCGTTCAGGACATTGGTATCCCAGCATTTCCCATGCATGTCAGTGGTAGACAGGATGGCAACATCCGTGAAATCAGACTCCTTCGCGTCTGTGCTCCCGGCATAGACCGGAACGGAAAAAGCCATGAGTATAAGGCCCATAATGACTGCTATCGTCTTTTTCCATTTCATAATGTCTCCTCCCCTCTTTCTGCCCTGAAAATTGCGGTCACCGGGGCTTCTAAACCCCTGGTCTTTCCTATCTTACCATGATTGGGGGAGTTTTCAAAAGCGTGACAAAAAGGGGGACAGGTGCCTGTCACATCCGGAATGACTGTCCCTTTGTCGCGCTTTTCCTCATACTTTGGAACTTCACCGCAAAGGCAGAACTTCGATCATTCAGACTCGATCGTAAGATATTTCATCGCCTTTACTTTTCCGCTCTTTATATACACCAATAAATCAACGCCATCTCCCCATGTAAATGAGTAGTTCATATCTCTCTCAAAACACAACATATCACTATAACTTGCGTCTAATTTCCATTTCTTGCTTAAAAGACTTTTCGCCTTTGACACGCTCATCCCCACTCTCACACCCTGAAACGCGACAGAACTGTCCTTAATAACCAGGTCCCAATATCCGTTATAATTGGCAAAAGTGCCGTTCAGATACCGCAGTCTCGGGCCGGCATCAAACAGTTTCCTTCCCTTTCGGATATAATAGTATTCATAATACTCATAATCAGAATTATAGTATCTTCTCTTCTGCGTGAGGCCCAGGTATTTCGCCACATCTGCCGGTTTCTTCCTGAGGACGGTGTCCGTCACATTGGGCACGGATGCCTTCTTCACCGTGACCTTGCATGTCGCTTTTTTCCCGCTGCCATCCCTGGCTGCGGCGGTAATAGTCGCCGTTCCGTATGCGACTCCCCTGACCACGCCTTTTGAGCTGACAGTTGCAACTTTTGTATTGCTGCTCGACCATTTGACACCTTTGGAGGATGCGCTGGATGGCGTCACGGTAGCTTTCAGAGTGATCGTTTTTCCTTTGACAACAGAGGCAGCAGTTTTGTTCAAGACGACTTTCGTCGTTGCCGCCTTCACGGATGTGCATACCCACACATCGAACGAACGGGGCATCTTTCCAAAGAAATCATTCCATTCGTATTCCCATGTCGCCTTACCTGTATTGATATTGACAGTCAGTTCCCGGCCGGGAGCTCCATCTCCCGCCGGTCTGTGGATATCCAGAAGGATTCTGCTGCCGCTGCGACTATACTCCAACAGGTGAGCCTTGGGATAATATTTCTTAACACGTGTCAGCACAACATTGCCGACCTGCCATGCGCTGTACCTGTTAATAACTTTGATATTACACTTTATGGTCTGGCCAGATGCTTTGGCAGTGATCTGGCAGTTTCCGACCTTACGACCGGTCACTACGCCTGCGGAAGAAACCGTAGCAACAGACTTATTTGAAGATGTCCAGGTCGGTTTCCCAGATACACCTCCGACAAACAGCCGCTTTGCCATCCCGACCGGAACGACAGCCCCGGTATTGCTGATCCGGATGGAAGCGTCAGCATTCTGAGGCGGGATGACTGCCAGCAACATGATAATCACCAAGAGCAATGATAATTTTCTTTTCATAATGTCCTCCTTTTCTATTATGCCTGATGTGTTTGTGTATGATCATTTTTCTGACATCTTTACATACTATCTCCCTCCTCTACTCAACAGCTGCCGGATCCTGGACGTTTGCGCCCGAGATTATGACCAATAATAAAAAGCGCACGCAGGCCCGCCGGATCATTTGATTCAGCCATATCTGCATGCGCTGTATATATTAGTCTTCCGTCTTATTCAGCTTGAGCGCTGTCATTATGATGTCCTTTCCGTCCGACAAAAAAAGTCAGGAAACAAAATCCATGACGCGAAGTTTTCAGCAAATCACCTCGATACTGTAAATTATAAAAATACGAATGAACTGTGTCAATTGGGAACACTTCTCTTCTCTTTGCAATCCACAAGCGCCTGCACTGAATCCCCGCGCAGTAGTGAGCTTTCTCTTTTATGGCGACTCCGTCGCTCTGCCTTCCGGAACCATGCGTGACCTTTCTACTTTTTTGCTCCTCTGTCGCTTTGCTTTTCGGAACCATGCGTGACCTTTCTACTTTTTTGTGCCTCCGTCGCTTTGACTTCCGAAAATATGCGTGACCTTTCTCTTTTTTTGCGCCTCCGTCGCTCTGCCTTCCGGAATCATGCGTGACCTTTCTCTTTTTTTGCGCTTCTGTCGCTTTGCCTTCCGGAATCATGAGCGGTAACGGCCGCCTCGCAGTCCCTCAGCGTGCCGCTCTCGTGCTCCTCGTGGACTGGCTCATTATTTATTTGGGCCGCGTTCTCATGTTATAATGAACTTACAGACTGGTTCCAAGTCTGAGATATCGTGCACAAATCACCAAGGCTCAAGACAGCAGGCTGTACTTATTCATGCTGTTTAAATTTGGAGGATTTTATGACTACCAAAGAGAGAATTAATGAAAAAAGGAAACATCTCAGGACAGGCCGGGCAGTTCTGACGGCGCTGACCACGCTGGCCGCAGTTCTGGCCCTGAGCCTCTCGGGCTGCGCGGGGACATCATCAGGATCATCCGCGGGCAAGGCACAGGAGACCGCCACGGAAACTTCCGGGGAGAGTGTTTCCAATAAAAATGCCTCTGGTAAAAGCGTCTCCACTGAGGGTATCTCAACCGAAAACAGGTCCGGTGAGGAAGGCTCCCCGGCCGCAGCCGCCAGCGAAGGACCCTCCGCCGCGGACCCCGCCTCGGAGGATGCGGCCGTTTACAGCTGCCTGATCGATACCTGCGCGGAATCGCTGGGCGCTAACGAATATGACGTCACCATCCCCTACGCAGTCATCCTCGGAAAGGATGAGAGCGACCCGGAGGACATCCGCGTCCTGCTCACCGGCTCGGTCGAATGCTGGAACCTGGAGGAGGGAGTCCTGGAGGCGGGAGCCTCCGCGGAGGTCACCGGCGCCGTCCACCTGAAAAAAACCGCGGACGGCTATGAAGCCACCTCCTTCGAGAATGTATGGGACGGCGAAGACTATGAAAAGACCGCAAAGCAGATTTTCGGGGACCACTACGATGCATTCACGAAATTGGACAGCGAAACGAAGGAAGCGGCGAGAAAACAGGCCATCAAGGACTACGTGACCCGGAACAGCCTCGAAATAACCGCATATAAAGACTTCGACGCAGACCCTGTGGACCTGTAGACCAGACAGACCTGCAGGAATTTTGACTTTGCCGCAGAAACCGGCTGAGGAATCTGCAGGGAACTGCCTGCTGGATGTACTGGAACTGCCTGCAGCA
>DGUF01000139.1 GCA_002394525.1 Lachnospiraceae bacterium UBA4317
AAGCGGCCTTCTTTTTCTCCGCGCATGAGAGCCGGGCCGGTCAGATCGTGTTGGAGATCGCATTGAGGATCTGCTCGTAATCAAAGCCGGCGATCCCCTTTCCCGCCTCCGACTCGTAGTGGATGACATTGTTCCAGCTGGACCGGATCGTGACCCAGGATTCCTTGCTGGGCGTAAAGAGGATCAGGCGCTTGGCCGATTCATCCATGATGCCCGGGGCGTATTTGCTGCCCCACCACTCCGTCAGCTGCTCGAAGTTTTCCGCCATGCCGCGCGGATAGTTTTTGGCCGCCTTGCCGTAGCCCAGGTCATGGGTCGCCTCGTCCGACCAGAGGGCGATCACATGGCGCTTCCTGTCCGCGTCCATATTCCAGTCGGACTTGATGGCATAGGCCAGGGCCTCCAGACCGTCCTCGGGGTCGTCTCCGCCGCCCTTGGCCTCGATGCTCCTGATGCACATCTCCAGCTCCCGGGACTGGTCCGGCAGCTCAAAAAAGTCCGTCACCAGCATGGCCTCGCGGCCGTCCGCCATATAGTCCCGGAAGGCCACGACCCGGACCCTCAGCCGCTGGACTTTTTTCTTCTTTTCCTCCATGACATCCATGAAATCATTGTAAAAATTCAGGGCGTTTTCCTTGACGACATCCAGCAGCGGCTCCATGCTCTCGGTCGCGTCAATGCAGAAAACGACATCGACTCCATAGGACAAACCTCTTTTTTTAAAAACCATCTTCTACCTCCCTGTCTGTGTGCAGGCCTGTGTGGTCATGTGATATTTCGTGCGGCGGCAAAGAAACGGAGAATCAGGGCATCCGGAACAGATACGGATATTCGACGGAATAGATCCCCGGCAGGAATTCCTCCTCCAGAAGGGGCTCCGCGCTTGTCATGGCCGCGGGCTGGTCCTCCGCGGATTTCCGGTCTGTCTTTTCCGTTTCCTGGTTGGTCTCCTGATCGGTGCTTTCCTCGCCGGCCTCGTCATTTTCCATATCAGGACTTATAAAGAAGGAGTCCTCGATCTCAGTGCCGTCCTCGTTATAGGTCCGGTAAAACCAGGCAAAGCCGGCGTTTCCGGTCACATCGCCGTCGTTATTGCAGTACTGCATCTCCGCAAGCCGTTCCTGTCCCTCATCTCCCTCAAAAAAATACCTGACGGTCTGGGGGCCCCGGCTGTCCTCCCCGAAGGTCTCCTCTGTCTCCGCGATCGTCCCGGTCCTGTCCTGGACCCGGATGCTCTCTTCCACATAATAGGCGTAGCCCTCGTCCTCCAGGCCCTCTCCCTTGGGCATGCTGTCGGACTTCTCATAGGTATGCTCTTCCTCGCGGGCCGCCATTGTATCATTTTCGCCCAGATAATATCTGACTGTGCTCAGGGCTCCGGGAAAGGCGCTGTCCTCTCCCATAAAAGTGCGCTCGATCCTGAGATAGCGGGGGGCATTCGTCTCCTGCCCGGCTTCCAGGTGGTAGATTTCCTGCGCGGTCTCTCCTTCTTCCGACCCGACGACACTGCAGTCCGCCGTATAGATCAGGACCGCCTCCCTTTCCCCGTTCTCTGCGCCGTCTTTTTGAGCGTCTTTTTCCGTATCCGTCCCCTTATCCCGGGAATCTGCCCTGTCCAGGTATTCCGGATCGGCCTGGTCTTCCTGATCGTCCCGGACAGAATAGTATTCCCTGCCGGTCAGCCGGCCGTTTTCGTCATAGAGACAGACGATGCGGGAATAGCCCGCTCCGGTATTGGTCTCCAGTCCGTTTTCATCGCAGAAGAACCGCGTCAGCTTCTCCAGCCGGCCGCCGGAGGTCTCCGTCTCTGTGCGGATATAGGCGATGCCGCCGGCTGTGGCCGGATCATCATCCCGCATGGCTTCGTCCGC
Source organism: Lachnospiraceae bacterium UBA4317 (assembly GCA_002394525.1). The sequence continues at coordinate 1,872 of DGUF01000139.1, forward strand.
GAAAATGATTCCCGTATCCCGGGCATTGACGTAGAAAAGGCTTTCCTCAACCGAAATATCGCCCAGAACACGCAGATTCCTCTTGATCGTGTTATAGCTGGAGGCTGTTGTATCTTCCGCGCCGGCCGTCCCTCCGGGGAGACCGGTTGTCAGGGAATCCTCCTCCGGATCCTCTTCCGCCACCGTGGCCTCCTCCTCTGTCCTTCCATCAATAAGGGCATCGAGCTCGTCCCCGCCGGAGTCCTCCTGAGCCGCGGCGTCCCCGGCTTGCGCTTCGCTGCCGCCGGCCAGGCCCTGGGCCTCCTGCGAGCCGGCAGTCTGACTGCCTCCCGCGCCGCCCCGGCCGAACGGGATAAACCTGCCGGCCACGAGGCCGACTAACAGAGCCGCCGCCATCAGAAGGGCCGTGAGGGCCCGGGGCGAGCGGCTGCCGCCGTTTCCACTGCTGCCACCGGTTCTGCCGCCTCCTGTTCCTCCGCTATAGCTGTCATCAGTTGGGCCGCTTCCGCCGGCCCCGGTTCTGCCGCCGGCAGTTTTATTCTGTCCGGCGGTCTGGTCCGCCAGGATCATTTTTGCCCAGAGCCGGTCGGCCTCGGTCACACCCGGGATCTCCCCGTCTCCTCTTCCCTGCTTTTCCGCGTCGGACGCGGCGAGGCCCCAGAAGCCTCCGCAGAATTCCGCTGTATCCAGTGGTCTTCCGCAGTTTTTACAGAGGACTGTATCCCCCTTCTTCCTGATCAGCCTCTCCAGGGTGTCCGCATCGATTTCTCTGCCGCAGTTTTTACAGAACATCTCTTCCTCCCTGCCGGCCGGGCCGGCTTTAACGGGTTATTGACAGCGATCCGGGGACCGCCATGGACTCCATCCGCTCTTGTTATCACACCTCATCTTTTTTGGGACTCCGGCCGCAGATCATGCAGATCCTGTCCTCCCTGCGGTTTTCGCCTTCACAATAAGGGCATTTCCACCTGCCCGTCTCCGGCCTGCAGGCATAGATAAAGGCGGTCTTTCCGCCGTCCGCGTCCCAGCGAAAACCCCTGACGGTCTCCTCGACCTGGCTGCGTATGTCCGCGTTTCTCGCGTCGTCCTGCATGCGGGGCGGGATAAACAAAAGGTGGGAACCGGGCACGTTCTTTGCGGAATCCGTATCCTCCGCCGGCAGGCCGGTTTCTTCCCTCGGCTGATCCGCCGCTTCCGGGAACCCGTCTTCGAGATCCTCATCCTCCGTATTTTTGTGGAACAGGTTTCCGATCCCGTCGAACAGCCGCAGATAAAAGGCGACCAGTATAAAGCAGAGTATGGCTCCTGCCAGAATGATCAAACTCAGAAAATCCATTTCGCTCCGGTCTCCCAGCCGCAGGCAGTGCAAAGTCAACAGTTCCTGTTTTGTCTTTTATTATAGTGGGATTACAGCAACTCTGCAAAGTCCCTGTTTTCAATATCGTTGATGGACCACTGCCGATGTCACTGTTCACGCTTTCCCGGGGATATGTACGTGTGGCGATAATAAAGATGAAACCCGCGCAAATCCGGAAAATCCAACTGAATTCCCAGTATTTACGCGGGTTTATTCCTGCCGGCGGTGGGACTCGAACCCACACGCCCTCTCGGACAGCAGATTTTGAGTCTGCCTCGTCTGCCATTCCGACACGCCGGCATCTGATATGCAAAATCTGCCGGCCGGCCGCAGCCTGCCGGCAGATCCTGTATCATCCATATTTTACCGCCCTGTCAGGCTCCTGTCTGCCACAAGAGGCAGAAGGTCAGCTCTCTGTGCGGTCTTCTGACTGCCTTTCAGGCGATCAGCGCGTTAAATGTTCACGCCCTATCGAGGGCGTGAGCATTTAACGATACGCGCGGCGATTCCAAAACGCTCTGCGTGCGCCGCGCGCCGTTTAACTCGGGTTTTTGCGTTGAAGAACACGCAAAAACTCCTCGAATCAGAGACGGTCTGAGCAGTTACATCAACGCTCTGTGTAAGGCATCAGAGCCAGGTGACGGGCTCTCTTGATCGCGCCGGTGAGGGCTCTCTGGTGTGTCGCGCAGGTACCTGTGATTCTGCGGGGCAGGATCTTTCCGCTCTCGGAAACGTACTTGCGAAGCTTTGCGACATCCTTATAATCGATTGCGTTGTCCTTGCCGCAGAACACGCAGACTTTTCTCTTTCTGTGGAAGCCGCCTCTCTTGCGGAAAGGTGCATCCGAACGATTCTCTCTGTTAAAAGCCATTTCTAACCTCCTGTATACTCCCTATGGGTGCGGATCCTTCCGGTCCGCCTGCGCCGTGGCATACATTCGACCCCGGGCTTCTCTGATGATTAAACGATCATTTCAATCATTCTGCTGATCCGGACCTTTGTCTGATCAGTTGAAAGGAAGCTCCTCGTCGATGCCGTCCGGGATATTCATAAATCCATCCAGTGCGTCTGACGCGGGGGCTGACTGGTTCTGCGCGGGTGCGCTGTAACCGCCGCCATAATTTCCGCCGCCATTGCCATAGCTGCCGGAACCGCCGTAGTTTCCGCCGTTGCCGGATCCGCCGTAATTTCCGCCGCCGTAGCTTCCGGAACCGCCGCCGCTGCCGGCTGCGTTCTTGCTCTCAGCAAACTCCAGCTCCTCTGCGACGACCTCGGTCACATAGACCTTCTGTCCTTCGCGGTTGGTGTAATTGCGGGTCTGGATCCTGCCGGTGAGAGCCGTTTTCAGGCCCTTGCGGTAGTACTTCTCGACATGCTCAGCCAGCTTTCCGAATGCCACGATGTTGATAAAATCGGCAGTCTGCCCATCCTGGTTGTTGCGGTTGAAACGCCGGTCCACCGCGATGGAAAAGTTGGCGATGCACAGGGAGTTCTCTCCCTGGGTATAACGGACTTCGGGATCCCTGGTAAGGCGCCCCATAAGTATGACTTTATTCATGATGACCTCTTTCTTCTGTTGATCAGGCCGCTTCCTGTTTTACGCACAGATATCTGAGGACGTTATCCATGATGCGCATGAAGCTCTCGATCTCGGCGATCGCGGAGCCATCAGCTTCGAACTTGATGAAGTAGTAGTAACCTTCGTTCATCTTCTGGATCTCATAGGCAAGCTTCTTCTTGCCCCAGTCGTCGACTTCACCGACTGTGCCGCCGAAACGGACGATCAGCTCTTTGCATCTGTCGACAACCGCTGTCCTCGCTTCATCATCGATCTGCGCATTCACAACAACGGCTAACTCGTATTTACCCATTCTTCTACCTCCTTTTGGTCTCTGGCCCCTGCATCAAAAACAGTGATCCGTTATCGATCACAGGAGCAAGGAAAAATTATTTCGGGAGTTAATCCCACGGATGAATATCTTAGCACATTCATCCGGATGCCGCAAGTATAATTTTTCAGGTTTTTCCGGCTTTCGGGATCAAAAACGTATACAGACTGCCGGGTCCATGCTGATCCGGCAGTCTGTATGTATCCGTCAGGTATTCATCAGTCCTATCTTTATTGGCCACGGCCTGCTCCGGGGGCCTGGTTCAGGCACCGCGGGAGCTGCGTCTCCGCGGGCGCTTCCGGTTCGGGCACCGTGGGACCTGCGTATCCGCAGGTTCTCCCGGTTCAGTTCTTCGGGACCTGCGTCTCCGCGGGCGCTTCCGGTTCGGGCACCGCGCGGGCGGGGTTCCCGGCAGTTTTTTTCGTCAGTTCCTCGACAGCTCTTTCTTGATGTCCGAGGAGCAGATCCCGGGGGTCCTCTTCAGGCGGACGACGGACTTGCCGTGGTCCTCGCACCATTTGACGCATTCGTCAAAGCGTCCTCCCCTGTGGTCCTCGCCCAGGGCCAGGATGTCGAAATCGATCTGTTCCAGGGCTTCGACGCCGACGGTCTGGTAGACGACCACTTTGTCGACCACGCGCAGGCCTTCCAGGATCTCAACACGCTCTTCGGTGGAGTAGAGGATGTGGGCGTCGGGTTTGAACTTGAGGATGTAGTCGCCGTCCTGGACTGCCACGACCAGGTAATCCGCGTGCTCCTTGCACTGCTTGAAGAGGCGCAGGTGGCCGAGGTGAAAGTAGTCGTATACTCCGAATGTCAGTATCTTTGCCATGTTTGTTTTCTCCTATATATAGCGATCAGCTGAAGGGGGGCGGATGAGTCAGCAGAACCGTCGTTACAGTTCACGCCCCTTCGAAGGGCGTGAACATGTAACGTTGCGTTCAGCGATTCCAATGCGCTTACGCGCCGCTGAACGCCGTTAAACTCGGGTTTTGCGCAAAGAGCGTGCGCAAAACGCCTCGAGTTTCAGGTGGGTCTGAACTGTAACGAACCGTCCTTCCTGTCTCAGTCAGCTCACTGGTCGTATTCTTCCTTCAGTTTTTCGAGGGCGGTCATGAGGGGGTCGTAGATCTTTTTGCAGGTCACTTCCTCCGCGTATTTTTCATAGAGGATGGGGAGCTCTGTGCAGCCCAGGATGCAGGCGTCATAGCGGTTGACGAGGCCCAGGAAGAGCTTTTTGGCTTCGTCTGTATATTTGTCCTGTTTGACGGCCTCGATGCATTCGCGCAGGTCGGCGTATTCCTCGGGGGCGGGGACCAGGCACTCGATGCCTTCAGCGGCGAGGGCGTCCTGGTAGATGTGGGAGTCGATGGTCCCTTCGGAGCCCAGGAGGTAGACGGTCTTTCTGCCGTCGGCCCTGACCCGGTCGACGCAGGTCCGGATGATGTGGACCACCTTTTCCTCCGCTTCAGGGACGTTTTCGTAGATCCGGGGAAGGAAGAGGTGGGAGGTGTTACAGGCCAGGATGATGCGGGTGGCGCCGGCTTCGACCAGGTGGCGCATAGAATCGCTCATCTGGTCCACGAGCTCGTCCTCCTTGATGTGGCGCAGGAAGGCCAGGACGCGGCTGGGCATGGTGCAGCGGTTGTCGATGATGATCCGGGGGCGGTCCCATTCCTTTTCCGCAGGGAATACGTCCGCGTATTGCTTAAAGAGATGAATGGTCGCATAGGTGCCCATTCCGCCGAGCACGCCGATCACGAAGTTGTCTTTCATGTTAGCTCCTTACAGGTTGCAGATTTCTTTTCAGGTATGCGGTGGGGGCTGCATCGATGCACGGACATGTCCGTCCGGCAGTCCTGTCATCGCGTGGCTTTGGCGCGTCAGTGTGACTCGGCATTTGTCCCCGCGTCACTGTCCTCGCTGTTGTGGTCCGCCGCGGCTGCCGCTGCCTTTTTGTCCCTGATGAATTCATCGTAGGGCTTTTCGGCGCTCTGGATGGTGCCGCCGAAGGCGTCGATGTGGGTGGAGGGGATATTTTTGATGGTCATGTAGTCCTTGTACTCCTGGGTCAGGCGGCCGTCGTAGCCCGCGGGACAGGGGATGGTGGTGAATTCGAAGGGCATTTCGATGGTCTCATCCCACCATTCCCTGCGGAACATGTTTTTCTCTTTTCCGCGGGAAAAGCAGACGTAGCTGATGCGGTCATATCCGCTGTCGTTGTATTTGGCGCAGAGCTCTTCGTATTTTTTGAAGAGCTTTTTGTAGTCGGTGAATTTGTAGAGGAGCTTCGTGCCCTGGAGGAAGATCTTGCCCTTGAGCTCGTGGGGGTAGTCCCTGACGTAGCCGCCGTATTCGATGGTGCGCCAGAGGAGTTTGATCTTGGCCATGTGGAGCTTGTATTTGAGGCCGTCGTCGGGCAGGATGTCCAGGGGGAAGATGTCCAGGAAGAGGCCCTTGTTGTAGGGGCGGTCCTCCTCGTTGGGCAGGTAGCCCGTGGTCTCGCTGTTGCGGATCTGGGCGTGCTCCCGGATGAGCTTCTCATCGTTGTAGAGGGTCTGGAAAAAGTAGGGGTGCTGAAATTCCTTTGCGGCGCACTTCTTGAGGAGCTCGTAGTCGTCGCGGAACATGACGACGTCGATGTCGTCGTCCCAGGGGATAAAGCCGTGGTGGCGGACGGCACCCAGGAGGGTCCCGCTGTCAGCGAAATAGCGCAGGCCGTATTTTTTGCAGACTCTGTCCAGCTGGTGGAGCATGTCCAGCTCCACGGCCCAGACCTTTTTCATCTTGGTGGTGACGGTGTAGCCGCAGCGGACTTCCTCATCCAGAAAGCCTTCCGGCAGGTCGATCGATAGTTTAACCATTTTTTATCTCCGGGGCGCTGTCCGCGCCGTTCTTTTTTCATCTCAGGGTCTGCAGATCGGTATGCTGCAGATCAGTGTCCTGTGCAGGAGATTCCCGCGCTGCAGGGGCGGCAGAGGATGTTTTTTCCGCCTGTTCTATAATCTCATATTCCGGTAAAAAAAACAACGGGACGACCGCAACGTATCGCGCGATCGCCCCTGGTTTTCCTTAATAGCAGGTTTCTTTTTCCTTGTAATCTGACGCAGTTTTCAGATGAGTTGGCAGAACCGTCCCCAATGACTCATTCGAGGACTGAGGGGGTCGGGATGAGCTTGGGAGATTTTTTGAAGGTGATCTCGTTTTTTCCGGGAGTCTCTTTGTAATCGACCCAGATCATCCTGCCGTCTTTGGTGAGGCGGAAGGCGGCGGCGCCGTCGTCAAATTCCTCTTCGACGGTATCAATGAGGCCTTTCGCGTCGAATGTGTAGGTGGTCTTGATGCCGGTCTCGAATGTGTTCATCTCGTCGGCCACTTCATCGAAGAGGACTTCGTTGTAGAGCCATTCCACGATCGGGCCGTCCTTAGGCTGGAGGTGGACAGAGGCATACATGCCGTCCTCCGACTCGCCGATGTTGAGCAGGTAGTCGCCGTTGACCCAGCTTCCGAAATACATGTCGGGCGATGTGGCAGTGGCTCTGGCCGCCTCCGCTGCCGTGCCGGCTGCAGCCGCCGTCTCAGCCGCTGCTGCAGTGTCCGAAGCGGCTGCCGAAGCTGCGTCAGCTGCTTTTTCAGACGCGGCATCCTTGCTCTTTATGGAGAAGAGGATGGTGCCGGAGGCCTTTTTCTCGACCATCACGTTGACCATATAGTTGCCGGGCTGGATCTCCATGTATTCGGTCGTGCCGCTGCCTTCAAAGACATAGTCGATCGTGGCAGGCTGACTGTTGTCCGGGACCGGCACTTTTTCCATATCGGATCCGCCGCTGACCACTCTGACCTGGACCTGACCGGCTGTCAGGGCTGTGTCAATGACCAGGTATTCCCCGTCTCCGATCGTGATCCCGGTGCCTCCTCCGGTCCCCTTGTCCGTCTTGTCAAAGGTCGCGATGCAGCCTCCGTCCTCTGTCACGTCCAGCAAAGGGGCGGGCTCTTCTTTTCCTGTATTTTCTTTTGAAGGCTCTGTCGATGCTGTACCGGCATTGTCCTTTGCGGAGGCACTGGAGCAGCCTGCAGGAGCCAGGGCCAGGGTGGCGGCCAGCAGAAGGACCAGGGGTTTTTTCACATAATTGTATTTCATGATCTTCCTTTCTTTCCAATCATGCCGCTCGACGGAGCGGCATCCTGAGGAAAAAACCGCATATAGAATGATGTAAAGGTCAAAAGTAT
>DGUF01000193.1:0-12414 GCA_002394525.1 Lachnospiraceae bacterium UBA4317
AGAGGGTCCGTCGTGCGCGTAAAGCCCCGGTCCGAGCGCAGGACAAAGACCAGGATCAGGACCAGACAGCAGAGGAAAAAGGCAGCCGCCCCGGGCGAGGGCATTTCCCGGCCCGGACGACGGTTCTTTTTTCCGGATACAGCGCTCTGACGGGCAAAGCCCGGCAGTGTCTTTTTATCTGACATAATGAATCTTTCCTCTCATTGATTGATTTCAGGGGACTGTGAGCCGCGGGGCGGCGAGTCGGGGGACGAATGAGCCAGGGGGCTGGTGCGTCCGGGGACGTACCCACTGACGCGTTCAACGGAATGAGCCGGAGGACGAATGAGCCAGGGGGCGTTCCGGCTGACACGTTCAATGGAATGAGCCGGGGGACGTCCCGGCTGACTCACTCCACCTGCTCACTCTCCCCTGCGCAAAAACTTTTTCAGATATTCATTCCCGAGGGCCAGCAGGACAAGGCCGTAGGCCGCCATGCTGGTCAGGATGCAGGCGATCATGCGGACCGGCAGGGAGCTGAAACGGGGGGCGGCCAGCAGGCGGATGGCGACGAGGACGGCGGTGCCGGCCCCGGTCTGCAGGGCCTGGCGGCCCAGCCTGCCCAGGTCCAGCATCTGCGCCCAGCCGGGAAGGCGCCAAAGGCAGATGACCAGAACCAGGACCTCTGCCGCGATGGTCGAGACAGCGGCTCCGTTCTGCTGCAGGGCTGGAATCAGGACCAGATTGAGCAGGACATTGGCGATGGCGGCGCAGATCGTGGCCTTCATGCTGATCCGCTCCTGGCCAAGGGGGGCGTTCACGCAGTTGACCGCGATGCCGTTGCCGATCGCGAAAAACAGGGCCAGAGCCAGCAGCTGCAGGGAGAGGGTCCCCGGCAGGTAGGAGGCTCCGAACACGAGCTCCATGATATCCCCCGCATAGAGGAAGAGCCCCGCAATGACCGGTATGATCAGGAGCATGATGGTCGCACAGACATCCGTCAGGACCTGGCGGAAGTCCTCCTTTTCCCCCCGCGCGGCATGCATGGACAGGCGAGGGATGGTCACGGTATAGATGGCCGTCATCAGGGTCTTCATGCACTGGTAGATCCGCATGGACGAGCCGTAGATCCCGGCGTGATACTCGCCGCAGAAGAGGCCCAGCATAAACATATCCGCGTTCACGTAGACCGTGATGGCCATATTGTTGGCAAAAAAGACGCTCATGGGGACCAGGTGGCGGCGGATGCCCTCCAGCACCGGCCTGAGCCTGACATAGCGCCTGCAATAGAACCAGTTGATGATCGACGCCCCGCCCGTCACCATGACCGTCAGAAAGGTAAAGAGCAGATAATCCTCCCTGCGGCGGATCAGCACAAAGACCGATACTGTATACAGGACCTGGATCACGATGGTCCTGACCGCAATGAAGAAATAATCCTCATAGACGGCATTGACCCACTCAATGCCCATGGTCGTAAACAGGATAAAGAGACTCTGCACCCCGACGACCGCCGCATAAGGCCGGATCCCCGGCACAAGGAGAACGATCAGGGCCAGCCCCGCATAGGCCACCGCGGTCATCAGCATATTGACGGTAAAGACCTCAGAGGCAAACCGGTCAAACCGGTCCCTGGACTGCCTCCGCCTGGCCCCCTCCCGGACGCCATAGACAGAGACCCCCAGATCAGCCAGCAGGGCAAAAAAATTGACCAGGGACACAGCAAAGTTGACCTTCCCCATGTTCTCCACCTGCAGGATACGGGAACAATAGGGGAGGGTCATCATCGGAAGCACGATCTGACAGGCGACACGCACCACATTCAGCGCGGCATTGCGCCCCATCGACCTCTGCACGGGGTCTTTTTCCCTTTCATCGTTCAATCAGTACACCTCTTAATGAGTCATTGGGTGAGTCACGGGGACGGTTCTCTCTGGCTCACTTTTCTTCGGTGAGTCACGGGGACGGTTTTCTCCGACTCCCTTTTCTTTGGTGAGTCACCCCGACTGTTTTCTCTGGATCACCACACATGAAAATAGGCGCAGAGAATCTCAAAGAAGGTCAGGAGCTCCAGGAAAAATCCCGCGCGCAGGATCATTGTATCGGTAAGGTCCTTTCTCTCCAGCCTGCGGGTCCGCAGGATCAGGAAAACAAGGGGGGCATAAGGCAGGAAGTAGCGGCCCTGAAGGCCGTCCACATAGCCCAGGCCCTTCTCGGTAAAGCCCAGCAGCATGGACAAAAAGATCAGGAAGGTCCCGGCACAGATCAGCAGAAAGATCCACACTCTTAAGACCAGGTCCCTGGTTTCCTCCGCGGATCCAGTTTTCTCCCGGCCTTTTCTTCTCGCCGGAGTTCTTTTTTCCGCCAGGATCCCCAGCCAGGCCAGGAAGAGGAAGGCATAGACAAAGACCCAGCGCTGGCAGAGGTTTTTTCCGACCAGCTCTCCCAGCAGGCCGTCGCCGCGCAGGCGCAGAGTATTGACCATCACCCGGACCAGTCCGGCCGGTGAGTGGAGAAAGTCCGCGATGGAGTAGAGGGTCCTGGTCCCTGAGACCAGGGTCTCCGATCCGGAGGACCGGGACAGCATGCCGAAGACCCTCACCAGGGATTTGGCCGCAAACACGCTGCAAAAGCCCGCCATAATCAGGACACACTGTAAAACCAGAGGATTTTTCCGCTTCCGGCCAGTGCCCTTTGCAGTACCCGCGGACACGCCCCCTGCTGTACCCGCGGACACGGCCCCTGCTGTCCACTGCCGGCCATATAGGGGTAGCAGCAGGATCAGTCCCGTGACCGGCAGATAGGTTCCGGCCTTGTTGGCCGCCACAAAGCAGCCTGCGTAGAGAAGGAGCAGGACTTCGAGGGCGCTGATGTCTCTCTGCTTCTGCAGACCGTCTCTGACAGCCAGAAAACAGGCGATAAAAAAGCAGGTGCCGGCGATCAGCATGCCGTCATAGGAGCAGGAGGCTGTCTGCTGAAGGGTCTTGGGAAAAAGACCGATCATGGCCAGACAGGCCTTCCCGCGGGGCATGATCCGGACCGCGGCGTACATGACGGCCGCGCAGGCCAGAAGGTTCATCCAGCGGGCCAGCATGACCATGGTGATCAGGTTCCTGCCCGTCAGCCTGCCCAGCGTAAAGCCCAGGGCGGCCGGGAGATAATTGAAAACAGTCACGTTTTCCAGGGCCGTCCGGGCATAGCCGACGGCATACGCCCTGCCTGAATCCGTGCCTGCGCCGGCTCCGCCATTCGCGGAATTCTGACCGGCATCTGATCCGCTTTTCGCGGATTCTGATTCCGTGCCCGTACCAGCTCCGCTGTTCGCGGAAGCTGCGCCGGCATATGATCCGCCATTCGCGGAAGCCGCGCCGGCATCTGACGGGATTCCCCGCAGAAGCCCTTCTTCGACCGCCCGGTACCTGGCAGCGGTCAGAGGCATGGTATTGGTGATCGAGGAGTCGATATCCGCGGCCCGCTTGTAGAGTTTGTCCGGCCCCGGGAGCTCATCCATGCCCAGCAGCTGGTTGGACATCATATAGATGGAGTCAATGTGGGTCCTCTCATCGGAGACGGTGTAGGCCGGTGTCACAAAGCTGTAGACCAGGCCCAGACTCAGGGCACAGGCCAGATAGAGAGCCTGCACGGAGGGTTTTTTCCAGGCGCAGAAGACCTGTATGGCCGCGAAAAGGACCAGGACCACCGCGCACAGACGCAGGAAAAATCCGTTTATGAAGCCATTGCTTCGATAGCCGGCCATGAGGCAGATCTCTTTCTCAAGAACTTCTCCGCCGGCCAAGTCCCGGCCATCCGCAGTATCAGCCTCTGCCTCTGCAATCATCGTGGCTGTGCCGTTTGTCTGGCCGGTCGCCGTGATCGTGACGGGGCCCGGCCCCATGTTGGTCAGTTCCAGAAGGAAAGTCCTGCCTGCCGCCGCGCGGACCGGTGCGTCAAGGGGCAGCCAGACCGCTTTTTCAGAGTCATCCAGGATCTCTGTCCCCTGGGCATCATGTCCCAGGAGGCTCCGCACGCTGCGCAGAGAGTCGACGGATTCCTCTCCGGACGCCAGTACAGGGTTCTCGACTCCGGTCTCTTCTCCCGCAGCCGGTGCAAGTCCGCCGGCTGCGGACCCCTCTCCGGACGCCAGCACAGGGTTCTCGACTCCGGTCTCTTCTTCCGACGCCGGTGCAAGTCCGCCGGCCGCGGATCCCTCTCCGGACGCCAGCACAGGGCTGCCGCTATCAGACAGATTTCCGCCCGCAGCGGCTGCCTGCCCGTCATACAGCTTCCAGGCAATCCGCGCAGGGCCTGTTGAACCTGCGGAAGCTCCTGATTCTGCCGATTCCGCCGGATCTCCTGAATCCTCCGGATTCACTTCGTCAGCATCTGTCTTCGTTCCCTTTTCCAGAAAGATCCCGAAGCCGCTCAGCCGGTCCTGACCGCAGCGGACGGTCTGGCGCAGGGTATCTCCCGACTCAAGCGTTATGGAATCTGAAGCATCCTCCCTGCTGCAGAGGATCTCGGCGGAGCAGGTCCCGGCCAGGGGACGGATCGCGTAGATGTAAGTGAAACCCATAAAGACCAGCAGGGTGAGAAGCCCCGCCGCGCTGGCAGCCGCCTTCCCTGCGGCCGGGCCGGACGCAGGGTTTTTCACCGGTTTTTTCGCTGAAATACCCTCCTGCCTCTTCGCCGGTTTTTTCGGCGAAATACCCTCCGGCTTCTTCGACGGATTTTTCACCAAAATACCCGCCGTTTTTTTCGCCTGAGTATCCAGCGGTTTTTCCACAGAATCTTTCGCCGGGAAAAGGGGCATTCCTCCCGCGTTGACCATCCGCAGGCAAAAGAGCCCCGCAAGGATCTCCAGGATAAAATAAAAAATGCTGAGGAAGGGGCTGAAGGTCTTTGTGCGGTAATAGATCCGTACGGCGGGATCTGCTTCGGTGCCCTCTTTGCCCTCAGGCCTGTCGGTCCCGAAAAAGACGCCGTTCCTGGTCAGGCCCTCGGACCGGACCACAAGCTCCAGCGTCTCGTCCCTCCCGATCTGTGCGGTCTCGTCCGTGTCAAAGGAAAAGTACAGGAGGGTCTCGTCGTAGACCGAGGGTGTCTGCCGGATCAGGGGCAGGCGCGAGGCGGCCCTCTCCCTGCCGGACTCATCCCGCAGGACGGCGGTCATGGCCTCGGTGGAAAATCTGAGGTGGTTCCTGTTTTCATAATTCAGAAGGGCGGCCCCGCAGAGCTCTGCCCCCTCCCTGACCTCCTGCGGTCCCGGGGCCTCGAAGCGCAGGGTCAGCTCTTTGCCGTCCCGGAACTCGAACCTGCCCTCTTCATCCGGAGAGATCCCGCAGCCTTCCTGCAAAGGCAGCTGCCGGATGTCCCAGGACCAGGACGAGCAGTGAAACAGGTTCCAGACCAGCACCAGGCACAGAATGCCGGCATAGGCCGCAAATACTCTGTTTGACCGCTTTGTATTTTTATCAAAAAAATTTTTCATCCGCTTTTGCTCCGCAGATCTTTCATCAGGGTCACTTTGCCGCTGCAGTCTTCCTTTCCCGCCGGAAGGCAGCGGGACAGTTATTTTGCCGGGCATAACAAACACAAGAGGCGTAACAGCCGTATCAGCCGCAGTCGCTATCCCCGCCGCAACAGGCATCCCGGCCGCAACAATACTCAAGAGGATCCGGAAATCCCATGGAAAATCATGTCAAGGGTTTTCCCTCCGGCACCGGATAGCGGCGGTCCGAAAAGAATCCGGGGACCAGGATCCGGAGCTGCCCGGGGCAGATCTCCAGGAAGACCTTTTTGTGGGCGCCCGCATACTCCCCGTCCCGGGTCCAGGCTATGGTCTCGTCACAGGACAGGCTGATCTTTGACGTCTTGAAGGTGACGATCATGCTGCTCTCCATTTCGGGATTGCCGAGCGCCATCAGGATCTCGCTGAGTTCCAGAGGATTGGTCGGCATGCGGACCAGGGTCACCTCAAACAGGCCGTCCTGGAGGTCCACCTCCTTGCCGGTCAGATTCTGGAAGCCGCCGATGGACCTGGAATTTGTGACCATCCCGTAGGCGAAATCGCCCTCCAGGTCGACCTTTTCCTTTTTGCCGTTGTTCTCGGCGACAGCCTCTACATGGACCCGGTAGGCCTTCATCTGGCCCAGCTCGGAGACTCCCTGCAGAATGTAGGCAAGGTGGCCCAGCTGGTTCTTGAGCTCCTGGGGCGTCTGATAGGAGGTCCCGGTAAAGATCCCGAAGGCCGCGACATAAGTAAAATAATCATTTTTGTTGAAGCGCCCCAGGTCACAGCGATAGACAGAGCCGCTGGCGATGATCTTCGCAGCGTCCTTCATATTGGAAGGGATGTGGAGGCTGGATGCAAAATCGTTGGTCGTACCCGCCGGGATATAGCCGATCGGCACGAAGGGCTTGTCCCGGTTTTCCATCATGCCGGAGACGACCTCGTCCAGGGTCCCGTCCCCGCCGGCACAGACTATATAGAGATAGTCGCCGGCCCGCTCCCTCGCGACCCTTCGCGCGTCGCCCGGGCCCTTTGTCGTATAGCAGACCACCTGAAAGCCGGCGCCCGAAAAGATCTCAATGATCTCAAGCAGGTGATTCTTGATCTGGGAGCGCCCCGAGACCGGATTGATAATAAACAGCATTTTTTTCCAAACCATGTAATTCCGCCTCCTGTGGCATTTCCTTTCAGCCACAATCTTATGATGAAAAGGTCAGAAGATCCGCAAAAGTACTTCGACGGGACGGATTTCCCGTAACTGCCTTCCGGCCTCGACATCATCTGTTCTGATTCTGTAAATAATTTCCGCTGACAGTGGAAGCAGGCTTTTCCGCCGGGATATGGTCAGGCGGCGAGATTCGGCCCGGCTCATTCTCAGCAATCTATCAATTATATCCCATAGAGATTCGTTTCGCAACGAGCCCGCCCGTCTGCTCTCCCGCGCTCTCTCCGGCTTTTCCGGCTTCCCGCGTTTTTAAAGGCCTTCCCCGCAGGTTCTCCGGCTTCCGCAGCCAGCTCTCCCCTGCTCCGGGACCGCCATTTTTATGTTCTTGGGAATTATGTGTGTTTTTTGTGTCTTTCCTGTTATGATTCCATGAATAGTCACAATATACAAATCCTGTGGAAAGTGCTAAAATATTATGGATAGTATCATTTACTTTAATTTTTCCACACAGGAGTAAGGAGGGAAATTTGGATAATAAGAAAAAAAGATCCTCAATCAGAACTTCCCTGGCCGGCCGTCTGACTGCTCTGGTCCTGGCCGCGGCGATCACGCTCATCGGGATCGTCCCCGGGACCGCTGCTCCCGCGGAGGCAGCAACCATTTATAAATGGGGTGTCTTCATCGGCACCAAGGTGACCAGCACGGCAAAGGTCAAGAACTACCAGAAGATCGTCATCGATGCGCAGAACTATTCCGCCGCCGAGATCAAGAGGCTCAAATCCGGCGGCCGCAAGGTCTATTCCTATCTGAGCATCGGCTCCATCGCCACCTACCGTTCCTACTACAACCGCTTTAAAAAGTATTCTCTGGGCAAGTACACCAACTGGTCCGCGGAGAGATGGATCGACACCTCCAAGGTGGCCTGGCAGGACTTCTGCGTCAACGAGCTGGCCAAGAGCTTCAAGAGAAAGGGTGTCGACGGCCTCTGGGTGGACAACACGGATGTCTGGTATGAATACCACCGCGCTCCCATCTTCAACGGCCTTGTCTACATCCTCAGAAGATGCAAGAAGCTGGGCTTTGCCATCATCATCAACGGCGGCGACGTATTCGTCTCCCACCTGCTCAAGAGCGGCAAGGGCGCCTGCATCAACGGTGTCATGCAGGAGGAGGTCATCACCCGCATTTCGGACTACAACGGAAACCACTTCGCCATGCAGACAAGCGCCGACCGCAAGTACTATGAGGCCTATCTCAAGGTGGTCAAGCGCTATAACAAGTCCATCGCCCTGCTCGAGTACTGCAAGACCACAAAGACCCGCAACAACATCATTGCCTACTGCAAAAAACACGGTTATTCCTACTACATTTCCAACAACGTAGCATTGAAATAACCGGCAGCACGTTCCGGAATACCAGGAAGCCCGGACTTCTGATACAGAGTGTCCAGAATTCTGATGTAAAGTATCCGGAAAGGGATTTTCTAATCTGAAACAAAGATTCCCTGAAAAGCGTTTCTGAAAAAAATTTCCGAAAAAAAACCGGGCAGACGGTATAAAAGCCGTCTGCCCGGTTTTTCTATATCTTTCTATTTCTTTCTATTTCTTTCTATTTCTTTCTGTATTTTCTCCGGTGAGCGCCGGCTGCCGTATGCATTTTTAAAAATTTGCAGGCGGGACGTCGGATCCGCCCTCATGGGAGCCCTTTTCCATCCGCAGGAGGCCGGCCAGGGTCTGGGTGACGCGGGCGGTCATGCCCCAGAGCACCGGTTCTGTCCCCATATAGAAGGGCACGGGGTAAAACTGGCTTCTCCACTTGTAATCGCGTCCTCCCGGAACCGAATCATAGGGAAAGTCCTCCGGGAGCTTTTGTTCCATCCTGACCTTGTAGACATCGGGCTCATGGCTGAGGATCCAGTCCAGGGGCAGGGTAAAGACGTGGTCGACCTCGGCCCGGGACCAGGTATCTTCATATCCGTGGATAACACCGATAAAGGAATAGAGCCTGATACCGCCGGGGCCTGCGGTCTCCTCCAGTTCACCCACAACCTCGATCTGGTCGCTGCTGATGCAGAGTTCCTCCACCGCCTCGCGGACGGCCGCCTCCACAGGGGTCTCCCCCCGCTCGATCCGCCCTCCCGGGAAGCAGACCTCCCCGGGCTGGGTGTGGAGCCTGGAGGACCGGACCTCATAGAGGATATGAAATGCCCCGTCCCGGATCAGAACCGGGATCAGGATGGCGGAGCTTCCCTTAGGATAAATCCTCCGCTTCCTCTCCTGTGCCTTCTCGATCCATCCCCGCAGTCCTGCCGCGGAGAGCTCCGTTTTTTCCTGTCTGGTCATCTGTTTTCTCTTTTCTGCAGAAATGCGAAGGGGTCCTCATCGGCCAGAAAATGCATGAGCTGGTAGGCGCACATGAGGGCGACGCGCTCCTCGCGAAGGATGCGGCGCACTTCCTCCCTGTCCGCCAGGACGATCTGGATATCCTCGCCCTCCTCCAGGTATTTTTTGCTGGGCTCGCCGGTGGCATAGCCGTAGACCATGTGGCAGGATTCGTCCGTCAGGCCGGCCGTCGTGAAGCGGGCGGCCTCATACATGGGATCCGCCTCGATGGGCGTCAGGGTCAGGCCGGTCTCCTCGTGCATCTCCCGGACCGCGCATTCCCGGTAGTCCTCTCCCTTTTCCACCAGTCCGGCAGGGAATTCATAAAGATAGGATCCGATCGGGATGCGGAACTGTCTGATCAGGACGACCCGGTCCTTCTGCTCCCCGTACAGGGCATAACAGATCACACCGTCCGCGTGGTCCTGCTCGCTGACTGCCGTGAGGTCCTGGTCCTCTTTTGCCCGGGACGCGACAAAGTAGCGGAAATCGTGGCCAACCTTGTTGGTTCCCCTGAATTCGAACATATTGAGAAACTTATTCTGTGTCTGTCTGATGATCTCCTTGATCTCTACCATATGATCCTCCCTGATCCTGATCCTCCCTGATCCGTTTCCGTGAATCCTTTGTCCTGGATTCTTTTTCCCGGACTATTTTCCCTGAACATCTACGCCGGATCATTTTTTCCGGGCAGACATTTTCAGCGGCATTTTTGAAAAAACTTCCTGATCTCTCTTATTTATAGACGACGACCGGCATCTTGTCCTCGCAGATGGAGAAGAGTTCCTTCGCGGCGTCGACCGGCATGTTGACGCAGCCGTGGGAGCCGTCGCCCTTGTAGATCTGGCCTCCGAAGGCGGTCCGCCACCAGGCGTCGTGGAAGCCGCAGTCCGCGTAGAAGGGCATCCAGTAGGAGACCTTGGTCTCATACTCGGGCTTTCCGTTTTTCTGCATGATACCCTGGAGCGTGGCATCTTTTTTCATAAACATGATGCCGAAGACTCCGGTCGGTGTCTCGTGGCCGGTCGTGGGGTCGCCAGTGACCACGTCGCTCTCAAGGACCATCTTTCCGTCTACATAGCACCACATGTGCTGGGCGGTCAGGTCCACCTCCATATAGGTGGTCCCGATCCCGTCGTTCTCCTCCTCCTCGTTGTAGGGGGAGATGTAGTAGGAGGGCTTGCGGGTCTCCTTCTTTCCGGTCTTGAAATCCTCCAGGAGCAGGTCGTGCTCGACGATCTGGTTGACCATATAGCCGTAGTCGCCGCCGGTGACGGTGATCGTGCCCCGCGCCGTGGTCTTGAATTTCCGGTCCATGCCCAGTGTATTGGAATTGATGGCCAGGTGCTCGAGGAATTCCCAGAGCTTTTGGTCCCAGACCTCGTCGTCCTTGACCAGCCTGCCCTTTTCGTCGCGGACCAGCCAGTCCTTGGTGACGTCCGAGTTCAGGCGGATCTCGCCCTTGTCCGGAAGGACATAGGTAATGCTGGCGGCGACCAGGTCGTTGAGGTCCTTGCAGCGGGAGATCAGGCTCGCGTCCTCTGCCTTGAGCTCCGCCTCCTTGTAGGCTCCGGCGACCTGCTCGGCGTCGATCTCCTCCTCATAGCGGGCTGCCGCGTCTCCCACGCCGGCGGCCAGCTGGACCACGTCGATCGTGTTCCCAGGGTCCTCCGGGACGATCTCAAACACGCCGTCCTCCTTATCATTGCCGTCGCGGAAGCGGATATAGGCATTTTCCGGGGCCTGCATGTTGGATTTCTGCAGCTCCGGCAGGGCCTCCAGGGCCTGGGTCAGCTTGTCAGGATCATAGCTGCCGCCCACCTCCATGGTATAGGAGTGTTCCTCAAAAAAGTAGAGGGGCCAGCGCAGGATGTCCTGCCCGTGCAGCATGGAGCCGATGGTGCCGTCCGGCTTGTAGCTGAAGCCGATATCATCGGCCTTGAGTATCTCGGTTGTCCCGCCGCGGAAATGGACATTGAGGACATAGTTTTTGGCCGCGGAGTAAAAGAGATTCTCCGCTTCGTCCTCGGTCAGGCCGCTGCAGTCGTGGCCGTTGACCGTCGTACCGGGCAGGAAATGGGTCTCCCCGTATTTGTATCCGGCTGCGTAGACGCCTCCGATCACCAGAAGGAGGAGGAGAAGGGTGATCCAGAATGCCTTCCGGCCCCTGCGTGCCTTCTTTTTGCTCTTTTTTTCCTTGCCGCCGGACGAATTTCCGGGATTCTCAGCGGACGCGGGCGGAAGTGTCTCCTTCCCGGATGAATCTGCGGATGCAGGGGGAAGCGTCTCTTTCCCGCCGGCCTGAGCGGCTTCTTCCTTTGCCTGGTCTGCCCCGGTCTCTCCGGTCCGGTCAGTACCGGCCTTCCCTGTCCGGTCGGTTTCGTCCTTCCCTGTCCGGTCGGTTCCTGTTTCCTTTGTCAGGTCTGTCTCCTGCTGCGGTTCGAGGCTTCCCTGACCCGCGTTCTCCGCTCCCGCAGTTTTTTCACCTGCAGGATCTGCTCCCGCGGAGCCTGCTTCCGGCTGCTGGGGTGCAAGGCTTCCCTGACCCGCACTCTCGACTTTCTCAGATCCCACTGCGCCCGTTTCGGTATCCTGCGGTGCAAGGCTTCCCTGGCCTGTGCTCTCGACGTTCCCAGATCCCGCTGCGCCCGTTTCGGCATCCTGCGGCGCAAGGCTTCCCTGGCCTGTGCTCTCGACGTTCCCAGATCCCACTGCGCCCGTTTCGGTATCCTGCGGCGCAAGGCTTCCCTGGCCTGCGCTCTCCGCTCCCGCAGGATTTTCACCTGCAGGATTTGCTCCCGCAGAACCTGCCTCCGACTGATGGGGTGCAAGGCTTCCCTGGCCCGCGTTCTCCGTTACCGTGGGATTTGCTCCTGAGGAGCCGGATCCAGAGGCCTCCGCCTCTATGTCCTTCTGCGGCGCAAGGCTTCCCTGGCCTGTGCTCTCCGCTCCCGCGGGATTTGCTCCTGCGGCAGCCGCTTCTGTGTCCTGCTGAGGGGACAGGCTCCCCTGGTCCATTTTCTTATTTTCTATCGTATTTTCTTTTTTAAGATCTTTCTTATTTTCTTTCTTCTTTTCCAATTTGATTCCTCTCATCTGCCGGCCGGGAACTGCCGCCTGGCAGCGGGCTTCACCCGCAGGCCCCGGATCATTGTCCGTTCTCAGGACCACGGGCCCGGTCGATGTTTCTATGCTTTCCTCTGTTTCAGCCTGAATTGTACAGATTTTTCGCATCCACGATTATACATCATTCCCCCCGACAAATACAGTAGGAAATGGGTTTCCGCCTGCATGTCCTGGCAAACACGGCTGCCCCTTCCAAATGTGCTTCGCGCATGGGCAGGCGCTTTTTTCTCGAGTGTGACAAGGGGACAGGCACT
>DGUF01000193.1:12503-18903 GCA_002394525.1 Lachnospiraceae bacterium UBA4317
TGTCCCCTTGTCACACCCTTGTCACACCCTTGTCATACCCGCTCTGATTACTTCCCCGCATGTGTAAATCGTGTCCTATGACAAAAAACGCCAAAATAAGCCGGAAGTTACACAGAGGCGCAGCCCTGGTCCCGTTCGGGTTCAGACTGCGCCTCTGTGCTGCTTTCCTGTTGATTTCACTTCTTTTTTTAGTGTAATGACCTGTAACAGGTCACAGATTATTGGTCATTTATTAAATATTGCACATTCCCAGCATCGGTTCCATCGGAAATCCGGCCTTTCGATAAGAGCCCGCGGAAAATTCTGCGGCCGTCCCTCCTTCCAGAAATTCCCCGCTTACTGTCCTCACCGGACTGACGATGCTCTCAGGATCCTGGATCTCCTGCAGCAGGAGGTCTGCCGCCTCCCTGGCGATCCGGCCGACCGGAATCCTCCAGGATGTGACAGTATTCATACATCCCCCGTTCTCTGCGGGCATGCACATGGAAACAGCCGACAGGTCCTGCGGGATTCTCTTTCCCAGCGCTTTCACTGCCTCCATACCTCCCTCCAGCAGATAGTCGTCCCCGTACAGGATACAGGTGGGCCGGGTCTGAACATCCTCCTGCAAAAGCAGGGTGGTCTTTCGATAGGATTCCATCACATTTTCGGCCTCCAGCCCGCAGTTGTACTGCGGAGGGATCCAGATTCCCTTTTCGCGCAGCAGGGCTCTTATGGTCTTCTCCCATATGTTTTCATTTCCGATGTCCCTGCCGTAAACAAATGCGATCCGTCTGTGTCCGAGTTCATATACATACTCAAACAGGTTTCTGATCCCGGCCTCATAATCAGGCAGCACACAAGCGCAGGAGGCGAAGCGGCAGTCGACCGCAACGACGGGGATCTCCCCGAAAATCAGGTCCCGCAGTTCTTTCCGCTCCTTTTGCAGGCAGAACTCGTCTTCCCGGATGGAACTGAACAAAATGATCCCGTCCAGCTGAAGGAGCCTGGCTCTGGAAAGGTATCCCGGTCTTGTACCTGCTTCTGTTTCTCCGTCCACGGGGCTGAGGATCACCAGATCATAGCCCCTGTCTACCAGACAATTTCTGATTTCCTGTAGGATCTCTCTGTGAAAAATGCTGTTGCCGCTCCCTGTGGCCAGGATGCCGATCCGTCTCGAAGGCTGCCTCTTTTTCACAGTTCTGATATTTCCGTAGCCCATTTTTTCGGCCACATCCCGTATCCTCTGCTTCGTAGCTTCACTGATGTCGTGATGATCACTGAGCGCCCTGCTGACTGCGGCGACGGACACTCCGCATGCCGCGGAAATATCTTTCTGCGTTACCATGTAACATTCCTCCTTTCTATCCAGGTACCGTTTTATACAGTGCCTTAACTGGTAGTAGTAACAGTACTCTGTCACAGACCGCCGGCAGGTCATCTCCTCCGGCGGTCCTGTAATCAGGATATCAAACCGCTTTTGCACAATTCAATTGACTGTAAGTCGCAGAATTGTCTGAAAGTTTCCCAATCACGTTTTTTTCATTTCATTTTTTTCAGGATCCCTCCGCCGGACCCGCTTTGCCCTTTTCTGATTCATATCAAAAAAAGTAAAGTCACAAGCCCCGGCTCCCGGCAGATCCTTTTTTTCTGCAGGCAGCCGCCAAAAAGAGCGCAAGCAGAGCCGGGACAAGGACCGCGGCGGCGGGCGCGGAGGGTTCGATCAGGGCCAGGAAACGGACCAGGGGGTCCGTAGTGACCAGAAAACGAAGGCTCGTATCCGTGTTTTCATTTCTCGCCCGGTCCCTGGTGACGATCTCGATCAGCTGCCATCTGGCTTCCTCCTCCAGATGGACCGGAATCTCGATCCTGCCGTTCCTGGTCAGATTGTGGAGATCCAGTTCTGTCTGTGCTGCGGCCTCCGGATCAGGAACCTTCGGATCCATATAGCGGCAGATCAGGACCCTGTCCGGCGCCCTGCCCGGTATATCTCTCCCGTTCCCGCGCCAGCCGGTCCGGAAACGGAGCTCCACCGAGGAGACGCCGGACTGGCCGTCCTCCGGAAGGACTGTCAGATCCAGGGATCTCGCCCGGATCCTCCGTTCGTGCGGGTCCACCCCCGCGATCCGGATGGACGGCGGCGTGCGGTCGACGCAGAAGGCGATCGGAAAGCTCGTGACCCTCATAATCTGCGGGTCCGCGCCGTCCTCCATCATCTGGGCCGTCGAGTTTTCATTGCCCTCCCGGTCCCTGCTTTCCGGCTCCGCGACGTCCTCCATCATCTGGGCCGTCGAGTTTTCATTGCCCTCCCGGTCCCTGGTGACCAGGAGGAAGCTGTAGTGGCCGTCTCCCGCAAAGACCCTGTCGTCGATCTCATAGCGGTAGCGGCAGTCTCCGTCGGTCTCTTTTTCCGTGATCCGCCTGTATTCCTCCCCTTCCTTCAGTTCTCTGGAAAAGCCATCCTTCGTCCTGTAGATCCGGTACTGCGTGATCCTGACCGGGCTGATCTCCCGCACACTGACGGGGCCGTCGACCCGGTTGTTGTAATACCTGCGGACATAGGCACAGGTCCGGCTGTTTTCGGGGTCCGGCCTCCCGCCGCCTGCGTCCCCTTCCTCAAAGGTCGATCCAAAGCGGTTGAGGCTGAAGCGGAACCGGGCCAGGGGACTGCGGTTGCCCGCCAGGTCCACGGCACAGGCCTTCACATAATAGACATCGTCGAAGCTCTTCTTTATCTCAAATTCCGGCAGGCAGAGGTCAATGCAGCGGTTCTGCGTTTCTGTACACGCCCCCTCAAAGGGCGTGTACATGCAACGTTGCGCGCGGCGATTCCAATACGCTTTGCGTGCGCCGCGCGCCGTTAAACTCGGGTTTTGCGCAAAAAGCGTGCGCAAAACACCTCGCGTTTCGGGTGAATCTGAACTGTAACGGTTCTGCACCTTAGCCTCCGGCCGGGCTCTGTATACAGTCCCCCTGCCGGCCCCCTCCGCAGTAAAATAAGACCGGTCCGCGTCAAACCAGGTATCCTCCACCCTCACACGCGGCCGGAAGAGCCCCCCTGTGTAAATGCAGTCGTCCAGGGGGAGGTCTCCGGACCAGCCGCTGCCATCCGCGCCGAAGCGGAAGGGTCCGCTCCTGTCAAAGAGAAGCTTCGGCGGGGTCATGTCCACGACAAACTCCCCGCAGACTGCCTCCCGGGCCCGGTTGCCGGCGGGATCGGTACAGCTGACCCGGATGGAGTAGCAGCCGTCCCTGTCAAAGCGGACACTGGCCGTGTGGAAGTCTCCGTCCGCGGAAAAAGCCGTCGGCTCCGGCTCCGGCGGCCGCGGATCATCTCCCCCGGCTGACGCGGTCAGCTCCAGCTTCAGGTCCTGGCGCCGGAAATTGTGCTCGCGGACCGTGATCAGGGCTGTCTGGGCCCTGTTGTAGTACCTGCCGTTCCGGACATCGGTGTTCTGGAGAAAAATACTGATCACGGGGACAGTCCTGTCGACCGTGAAGGCCTGCGGGGCCGGGCCCTTCCACTGGACCTGTCTGATCCGGTTGCCCAGGGCATCGGTCCCATCCAGGTCCAGGCTGTAGTCGCCGTCCCGGTCGGCGGCCAGCCTTTTGACCCAGCGGTCTCCGTCTCCCTTCTCCCCCCTGCCGTCCGAAGTCCGGTTGGGGTGGGGGGCCTCAAAGCCGCCCTTCGCTTCCATATTGGTCCGAATCCTGATCTTTTCGCTGTCCATGTTGCGGTCAGTCACGATGATCTCCGCCTGCCGGCTGCCCGCGAAATATTTTTCATTGACGGGCGGAGCCTGATCCCGGTAAACGACCTCGACCAGAGGCCCCACCGTGTCGATCCCCAGGCGGACCAGGCCGCCGTCCCGGGAGACCGAGGACCGGTTGCCGCTGTTGTCGGCCGCCTCGACCCGGACGGTGATGTCGTTGGACTGGGCAAAGGAGGCGGTCGGTATGTGGATCGCCGCGTCCCGGATCTCATAGAGGAGGTCCGGGTCTTTTATGTTCGTATTTCCGTTTTTATCCATCTTTTTCCTCTTTTTTATATTGCTCTCATAAGGAATGCCCTCCGCTGTCACCCTGTCCGTGATATCCACATCGCCCGCGGTCACCCTGAGGCTGACTTTGGAGAGGCCGGAGCTGCGGGCGGCCCCTCCGGGGTCCGTGACCGAGACTTTGAGGTCGAGCGTCTTACCGGCAGGCCGGTAGATATAGCGCTCCCCGTCGGCCTCGTGGCGGGTAAACCGCCCGTCTGCCAGGATCCTGACCTCGGGGGCCTCCGCATCCGTGACCGGAGACACCCGGGGCGAATCTGTATCCAGGTAGATCCTGCCGCTCTCCGCCATGGTCCAGGCGGCGCCGGGCTCATTGATCCGGACATTGCCGGCCCGGTCCTCCAGCAGGATCTTCTCCAGGTAAAAGACCTGGTCCCCGCTGACCTTCATCTCCAGGGAATTGTCCTCGTTCCAGCCCCTGTCTCCTCCGCTCACGACCGGGTTTGAAGCGGCAAAGATCCTGTCCCTGTCCCGGTCCAGAGACCGCAGGGCGCAGGTGACCCTGGTCGGGGACAGGTCCCTGGTCCCGATCAGCGCGGCCGCCCGGGATTCACTGCGGAAGGGCTCATAGCGGACAGGCCGGTTGGCATCCATATCGAAGCGGAATTGATAGAATGCCTCCCCAGCTTCCTGCCCTCCTTTCCCTCCTTTTCCGCCTCTTCCGCCCGCTCCAGCCGTTCCGGCCGGGCCGGATCCGGCAAAGACCCTGAGGTCTCCGGTCGGAGGCGTGACATCGATCACCTTGCGCCCGCTCCAGTACTGCCCGTTGTTTTTTGCCCCGGAGGAACTACCGCTGGTCCCGCAGGGGTATGTCGCGGCCGCCCGGGCTCTGAGGGCCCCGGACCTGTCGTTCTGCTCCTGGGCGGCAGAGGGCCGCAGGAGATTGCCGGCCATATCACTGCCCCCGATCGAGAAGCGGTAGCTCCCTTCATTGCGGCTGCAGGCCTCGACCTGCATTTCAAATACGGCCTTTGTCCTGCCCCCGCTGACCGAGGTCCCTGTGCATTCCAGGGCGGGCGGCTCCCAGGCCGGGAAAATCCGGGAGAAGCTTTCGGAGTCCGCCCCGCTTTCTTCATGATCCGGCCCGCCACTTCCCGCAGCCAGCTGACTGCAGATCCCGGACCTGATCCTGTTCTTATCAAAATTCATATCTTCCACCCTGTAGACTGCCCGGATCCCGGAAACCGCCCTCCCGTAATAGACGATCTCCCTGTCCCTGGCGGCATCGAACCTGTCCGCCAGCTTGGCAGGCTGGTTGATGGAAAAGCTGTAGACCGGCGGAGTCGTATCGATAATGACGGTAAAAAGAGGCCTGTAGCCGGTCCCGCAGTCTCCCGCTGCCCGGGCTGTGCTGCAGCCCACAGGGGCGTACTGCCTGTTGACCCGGGTCCCGGCAGCAAATCTCTCGGTCACAGCCGCGGGATTTCCGGCCCGGTCCCGGCCCCAGGCCCCGAAGCTGTAGGCGCCGTCCCCGCTTCCTGCCGGGAGCCGAAAAACGGCCGTCTTCCGCCAGCTGCTCCTGATCCGGTCCGCCTCTTTGGGGGCCGTCAGATATGGCCGGAAGGACCTGTTGTAAAAAAGCCGGCTCCGGTCCGGATTTTCCTCCTCCAGGGAAAAAACCGCCTCCGCCTTCCCGCTGATGCAGGCCTGAAGGCCGGCGGCGGAACTTCCGGCACCTGCCGGTCTTGCTCCGCCATCGTCTGTCCCGGTACCGCCGGAGGATCTTCCAGTCCCGGCCGGGTCAGCTCCGGCGCCGGCCGCCGCGCCTGAAGCCTCTCCGGAGGCCTTCCCGGCTCCGGCTGCCTCATCCGCATAGACAAAGGCCGTGGCGCCCGGAAGACTGTATTCGAGCGTGATCTTCGGCGGAGTCCTGTCAATGACCAGACTGCAGCGGGAGGCATATCCGGTCCCGCATCCCTCTGTTCTCTCCTTCAGCCCCTTCTTAAAGGCCGCTGCGCTGCCGGTCCTGTTTTCCGTCTTTCCCTCAATGACCTCCGTGACGGCAGCGGGGTTGCCGGCCTTGTCCTCGCCCCAGATGCTGAAGTGGTACTCCCCCTCCCGGTCTGTACACAGGAGGTCCATGCCGGCCTCCCGGTCCCACTTCTTTGCGCCTGTCTTTTTCCCCTTTCCTTCCGCACATATATAAAAGAGGCGTCCGGGGTCAATATGTTCATTTTTTACGGTCGCGGAGGCTTTCACTTCCACCTTTCCCGACAGGAAAGCGTAAACATGACCGGCATCAGAACCTGCCGAACCTGCTTTTGCAGTGTCCGGCGTCACAGAGGCCGCCGGCACTGTCTTCGCTTTAGGTCCTGTTCCGCCCGCCGGTACTGTCTTCGCCGCGGTTCCTGTTCCAGCCGCCG
>DGUF01000193.1:19022-20321 GCA_002394525.1 Lachnospiraceae bacterium UBA4317
TTCCAGCCGCCGCCACTGTCCTTGCTGCAGCTTCTGTTCCCTTCCCCTCCCGTCTGTCTCCATAGAGGTAAAAGCGGGCCGCAGACACATAGGTCAGGCACAGTTCGGGCGGGGTCCTGTCGATCACGAACAGGAGGCGGGACCTGTAGACCGAATCCCTCTGATCGACCTTTCTCTGCGAGTCCGAGGCCGCCGCCGGGATCCTCCTGCCCTTCCGGTCCAGGCCGGAGCACCTGGCGGAGCCCGTGACCTGGTCCTGTACGATACGGACGGGGTTGCCCGCCCGGTCGGTCCCCGCCGCTTCATAAAAAGCGAGCGTCCCGTCAGCCTGCAATGGCTTCAGACCGCTGACAGGTCTTGTCCCGTCCACAGGCACAGTATCCTGACCGGCCCTGCCATCCACAGCTGGTCCGCCGTCTCCCGCTGCTCCGCTGCCTGCCGGTCCGCAGGGAAAGCTCAGCCTCGTCCCCTTCTCCGGAAGCCTGTTTTTTCCCACATAGACAGACAGGACCAGCCGGTCGGGATCGATGGCATTTTCCTCACTGACCGTGACCGCCGGATGGATCGTCCCGTGAAAATAGGCTGCATACTGAGGTCCGCCTTCTTTGACGGTCTCCTGGTAGAGATAAATCTTCCGGTCGTTTTTTTCCGGGGTAAAGGTCATGGCGATCTCCGGGGGGATGCGGTCGACCACCAGCAGGAAGCGGGCTGTATACCAGCCGGCGTCCGCGCCTGACGCCCCGTCTTCCATGGCCTCGCCGGGCCTGCCGGAGGCCTCCGGTCTACCCCTGTATCCTCCGGTCCCGCCCGGCAGGGCCTTTCCCTTTCCGCCGAACCGCTCCGTGACCTTGAGGACATTCCCGGCCCGGTCCGTCCCTCTGACCGCGTAGAATGCACATTCCCGGGGCCCGGTCAGAGACCTGATCCCCGAGGCTGTCAGCACAGATTCCGGATATCCGGAAGAACCTGGATTCTCTGAAGAGCCGGCAGCGGAGCTCCCCTGCCCCTCCGAAGAAGCAGCCCCGGAAGTACCGGTCTCGTTTCCCGCGGGGGAAACGACGCCCGGAACAAGCATTTTTTCTTTCCCGGACATTTCCGACGGGGAGGAGCCCCTGTATTCCATCACCTGCAGCAGGTCCTGATCCAGGCGGTTCCGGTCGCGGATCGTGACGGAGGGACTTATGCTGCCCCTGCCGTAGGCGCTGACCCCGGGCTCAGCAGTCCGGGTCTGACCGGATCCGTCCCCGGCCTCCGGACCTGCCCCCGCGATCTTCTCTTCATAGAGATAAACATTTTCCC